>NZ_JAVKBY010000266.1:0-42356 GCF_040222985.1 Coleofasciculus sp. F4-SAH-05 | reverse complement strand
TAAATGGTGTAATTGATCTTGCTAGGATGTCAAACGAGCCAAAATTCGTACAATGCCGATTTTCTCAGTCGATTTTCTCAGTCGATTTTCTCAGTCGATTTTCTCAGTCGATTTTCTCAGTCGATTTTCTCAGTCGATTTTCTCAGTCGGAATAGCACTTTTTGTAAAAACTAAATACTTGATAAGTACCGTAGGGCATACGGAAACTTCCTAATTAATTTAGGTAAAAGCTTGGAGAGCTACCCAAAAAGAGGGGTTCTAGATATTAAGTGATATTCTAGTTGACTTCGGGTAGGACATAATTGTGTAAGACCTAATTAGAGGTAACTCTTTCATGGCAATAATTAGCTCAATAATCTCCCGCGTTTTAACCGGGAGAGTGTCAAAGTCAATCAATTGTAGGGGCGGGTTTAGGTACAATTGTAGGGGCGGGTTTAGGTACTAAATTTAGCTCCCCACCAATAACGGAACAACAAAACCCGCCCTTCCCCACCAATAACGGAACAACAAAACCCGCCCTTCCCCACTTTTAACCAGTGGTTTAAACCTCCGGGCGGTTGATTAGATAAGACAAGCTAAGATTGAACGGTTTCTAAGGGACGCGATCGCAAAATCTGACTGTTTGGTATAAGCTTTAGAGTATCGACACGAATAGATGACTGGCTGGGCTTGAGGGGAATCATCTCCTGATGGCAAACTGTGCAAAACCAATAAATACCTTGTCGTCTTACATGGCGTAAGAGGGGATGACCACAACACAGACAAGTTTTGATACCCATAATCGGTTATCTCCTAATTTAATAAACAATTGTTAACCACAAATCAGCCCATCAATGACTAACATAATGAGTCAGTCAGTAGAGACGCCTCGGTGGAACGTCTGTACAAAGTCATAACCGGGAAGTATAAGTAGCGAATGTTACTGAATAATAGTTCAGTTAGTGATTATGATTTGACCGCTAGATTCATAGGCTAGAATGAATGGTATAGCAATTTATCCGCCTCATAAAGTATCTTTTGATATAAAATCAGCCTAAAATCCAGAAATTTAACAAATAGTTTTGGTAACTATCAATGCCTCTCGGTCGTGGGTCTCACGGCTGATGAAATCGCCTGTGGACGGGTTCTGTCGGGGGCTTTGCCTAGACAAGACCGAAGGAAGCAGGTAGTCCCTGGAGCGATCCAGTGAAGCCCGCGCTGTACCGAAGGTCAGCGCAGCGTCGGGAGAACGTCACGAGAGTTTATACCGAGCAGTTTACGATCGCGATCGCACCTGAGGTGGAAAAGACTGCATCAACGACTTCGCGCCAAGGCATAACAGATTTTTACATAGACGTTCCGGATCGCGGTCTGGTGCGGTTAAGCTGACGGATAGAGCGAAAGCAACCCCCAACGTCTGATACCTTGGCATCGCCAATTTTAGAGACTAGAGTAGCAGGGGGAACGATATTAAATCGTGTCATCAGTAAAAACCAGTCTATGAATAACCAAGTTTTTGAACCCAATAGCGATCAACCCGTCCAGTCGAATGTCTGCCTCCCGGAAATTAAAGTGGAAGACGATCGCACCGGGATGACGGTGGAGACGCTAAAACGTGCCTTTGCCGATAACTTGTACTATATCCAGGGCAAGAACGAGTTCTTAGCCACCCCCTACGATTACTACATGGCTCTGGCTTATACGGTACGCGATCGCTTGCTGCATCGGTGGATTAATACCGCGACAACCTACCTGCAAAAAGAGGTCAAGACTGTTTATTATCTCTCGGCAGAGTTTTTAATGGGTCGTCAGTTAAGCAATAACTTGCTCAACTTGAATATGTACGACCGAGTTTGTCAAGCCCTAGAAGAATCCGGATTAAAGCTGGATGACTTAATGGCACTCGAACCCGAACCCGGACTGGGAAATGGCGGGTTAGGACGTTTAGCCGCCTGTTTTCTGGATTCCCTCGCCACCTTAGAAATTCCCGCCATTGGCTACGGAATTCGCTATGAATTTGGCATCTTCGATCAGCGTATTGAAGAAGGCGCTCAAGTCGAACATCCGGATAAATGGCTGCGGTTTGGCAACCCCTGGGAAATCCGCCGTCCCGAATTAACCGTAACGGTCAAGTTTGGCGGACATACCGAAGGGTATCATGATCAGAAGGGTCAGTATCGAGTGCGTTGGATTCCCGATCGCAAAGTCTTAGGAACCCCCTACGATACACCCGTACCGGGATACCATAACAACACCGTCAATAGTCTACGTCTGTGGCGAGCCGGAGCCTCCGAAGAGTTCAACTTCCAAGTGTTTGACAGTGGAGACTATTCGGGAGCGGTTACAGACAAGATATTCTCTGAGAATATTTCCAAAGTCCTGTATCCCAACGATAATACCTCTCAGGGTCAACAACTACGCCTAGAACAGCAGTATTTCTTCGTCAGCTGTTCACTCCAAGACATCATCAACACCTACCGCCGCACACACCGGAACTTTGAC
Source organism: Coleofasciculus sp. F4-SAH-05 (assembly GCF_040222985.1). NCBI lineage: Bacteria > Bacillati > Cyanobacteriota > Cyanophyceae > Coleofasciculales > Coleofasciculaceae > Coleofasciculus > Coleofasciculus sp. F4-SAH-05. The sequence goes on along the minus strand of NZ_JAVKBY010000266.1, from coordinate 39,875 downwards.
CAGTTCCACGAAAAAGTCGCGATCCAACTCAACGACACCCATCCCTCAATTGGCATCGCCGAATTAATGCGGCTGTTGGTGGATAAATATCAATTGGGATGGAACCGAGCCTGGTACATCACCAAGCACACCTTCGGCTATACCAACCATACCCTGCTATCCGAAGCCCTAGAGCGTTGGCCCGTCCGCTTATTCGAGCGTTTACTACCGCGACATCTGGAAATTATCTACGAAATTAACCATCGCTTCCTGGAACAGGTCAAAGTGAAATATCCTGGAGATGGGGAACGGTTGCAACGTATGTCCTTGATTGAGGAAGGTGGGGAAAAATTTGTCCGCATGGCACACCTCGCTTGTGTCGGTAGCCATAGCATTAACGGCGTAGCCGCACTCCATACAGAATTACTCAAGGAACGAGTGCTGCACGATTTCTATGAAATGTTCCCAGAACGATTCAATAACAAAACCAATGGCATTACCCCGCGTCGCTGGCTATTGCTGAGTAATCCCCAACTTTCTGACTTGATTACGGAAAAAATTGGTGATAGTTGGGTGACTCACCTGCAAGACTTGCAAAAACTGGAAGCCTTTGCCGATGATCCAGAATTTCGCCAACGGTTTGCCACGATTAAGCAGCAGCATAAGCAAGAGTTGGTGGACTATATTCTACTGTTTAATGACGTAGAAGTCGATCCCAATTCCTTGTTTGATGTCCAGGTGAAGCGATTACATGAATACAAGCGTCAGTTACTCGATGTCTTGTATATCATTACCCTCTACAACCGGATCAAGCGCAATCCGGGCATCGAAATTCTGCCCCGAACCTTCATTTTTGCAGGCAAGGCAGCTCCGGGCTATTATATGGCGAAGTTGGTGATCCGGTTGATTAATGCGGTCGCTAAAGTGGTCAACAACGATCCCGATGTGGCTGGTCGGATTAAAGTGGTGTTTATGGAAGGATTTTCGGTCTCCTTGGGTCAGAAGATTTACCCAGCGGCAAATCTTTCCGAGCAAATTTCCATGGCAGGTAAGGAAGCTTCCGGCACAGGCAATATGAAGTTTGCCCTGAATGGAGCGCTAACTATTGGCACTTTGGATGGAGCAAATATTGAGATTCGGGAAGCTGTGGGAGCGGATAACTTCTTCTTGTTTGGTTTAACCGCACAAGAGGTCTATGACTTGAAATCCCGGGGCTACAACCCGATGGATTACTACCATAACAATGCTCAATTAAAAGAAGTGATTGAGCGCATGGCTTCGGGTGAATTCTGTCCTGAGCATCCGGACTTGTTTAAGCCAATTGTGGATTCACTCCTCTACAAAGATGAGTACCTATTATTTGCCGACTATCAATCGTACATCGATTGCCAAGATCGCGTCAGTCATGCTTATCGTGACCAAGAGAATTGGATTCGTATGTCGATTCTGAATACGGCTCGCACCGGCAAGTTTTCCTCCGATCGCACAATCCGGGAATATTGTCAAGATATCTGGAAAGTTGAACCGGTCACGATTGACATTGAGGAATACGTGCAAGCGGAAGCCGGGTTGAAAGTGGCGAAGCCACCCCTTCATATTTAAGTCAAGCTGTGATTAATTAAGGTGCATCACGTTAATTACCAACGTAGGGGTTTGGTCTCCAAACCCCTCTCAGGGAGAGTATCAAAGAATATCCTTACGCTTGTGTAACCAAAGCGCGATCGCCAGATAAACAACGGTGTGTAAACAAAGGATACCCCAGTTAAGTCGCAGGTTGTCCCAGGTTGGATCATAAACGGGCGTCGGTTCAAAGGGAAGGGGAGGTGGTTCAATTCCTGGTAGAGGTGTTTGTTCCGATACCATAGCATTGACATCCACTAAAGCACCATAGGCGCCAACTGACCAACGACTGATGGTTAACCAGGAGAGTTTACTGGCAAAACCAGTCAGTTCAAAGAGAACGCCAGAAAAGATAATTTGGGGTAGAAAGAGTAAGGATAAGCTATTATTTGCCTCGGTTTCATTGGTAACGAAGGCGGACACCAAGAGTCCTAAACTCAAGGTAGCCATTAGCGTTAAAAATGTAGTTAAGGATAAACCAATTGACCAGAGAATTAATTCCGGAGTAGGCGATTTAAACCCCACTAAAATAACCAGAACAATCAAAATAGTTTGCAGAATCGCTAAACCAGAACGGATCAGGAATTTAGACCCCAGATAGGGAAAAATGCCTAAATTCACCAGTCGTTCTCTAGCATAAATACTGAATTCTTTGACAATTTCTTGGACTGAACTTAAGAGTCCGACTAAAATAGCGGCACAGGTAAAAATAAATAGGACTCGTAAGGCGAGAGGCGCTTGGGTTACGTCTAGGGTGTCAAGTTCAGCTAAAGGGGTTTTACCCTGTAACGTCAGGACAATTAAGCCAATACCAATCGGGGCGGTGAATAAGGAGAGGGCGAGACTGAGGCGATCGCGAAGAATCAGTTTTAGGTAGCGTTGACTCAATAGCCAGAGTTGGTTCAGGGGGGAACTTCCGCTTCCTGAATGGGGTGCGGGTTGGGATGGGGTGACTTTACCGGGACTTAAAGAGGCTTGAATATAGGCTTGATAGGGGGCGGAATGATGCAAAAATTTCTCTGTCCAATGCTTGACAGTTTGCTCATTTTCTGATTTTGTTTTGCCTTGGTCGAGTTTGATGTAAATATCGGCAAAGTATTTTAAGTCAGCAGACGGCATTTCAAAAAAGTCCATCGCCTCTTGCGGGGGACCAAAGTAGCACAGGTGTCCACCGCGACCCAGAAACGCGATGCGATCGCAGACTTCGATATTGGCGGTTGCATGGGTGACGAGGACGATAGTGCGTCCCTGATGGGCGAGTTCCCGTAAGAGTTGCATCATCTCTTTGTCCAATCCGGGGTCAAGTCCAGATGTGGGTTCATCCAGGAAAAAGAGTTTCGGATCAGCCAAGAGTTCCACGGCGATACTCACCCGTTTGCGTTGTCCCCCACTCAAATCGCGGACAAAACTATTGCGGACAAACTCTAGTTTAACTTGGTCGAGGGTGCGATTCACGATCGCGTTGACATGGGTATCCGGAGGTAATCGTAACCGACAGGAGTAGGTGAGAACTTCGGCGACGGTTAAATCCGGATGAACGATATCATCTTGGGGGACATAGCCAATTTGAGACCGATAGAGGTTAAAATTCTGTCGCAGGTTGTCGCCATTGAGAAAGACGCCACCTTCCTGGGTGGGTTCAATGCCTAAGAGGGTTTTTAATAGGGTGGATTTCCCCGTACCACTTCCGCCCACCAAGGCGACAAATTGTCCCGGTTCAATCGGGAGAGAGACGTGACTGAGGATGGTTTTGGTTCTCCCTTGTTTATCTTTAACCTGACGCACTAAGCGATGGGCGTCGAGGCGGATAAAATTGCCTCGATCCACTAATTCCAGGGTGTCTTGGCGTAGTAGCAGGCTAAAGGGTCCGATGCGGATGGTATCGCCATCTTTGAGGGGAACGGTAGTATTGATCGGTTTTTCGTTCAGGAAGGTACCATTGGTGCTACGGTCTTCTAAGCGGTAGCCGCCTTGGGGGGAGGGAGTGATAACGGCGTGGAGACGGGAGACGGTGGGGGCGTCGAGTTGGATGGCGGCGTAGCGTCCAGGAGTGGGTTCGCGTCCCAATTCCACGGGCCACTCGCGCAATCCCTGGAGAGATAGGCGCTGTTTACTGGGTTGGACGGTGAGTTGGCTGCGATTGGGATTGGTATAGGTGAGGAGGATATAGTTGCGGGGATCTTGACCAATTTCCAGTTGTGCGCCGCTTTGGAGGAGATAGCCTTGGCTGGTGTTGATTCGGGTTTTGTTGATAAAAATACCATTGGTACTGGGACGTTGACCATCGCCATCAAAGATGCGATAGTCCTCACCCTCTTTGCGTAAGATGGCGTGGCGGTTGGAGATAATGTCCCAACTGGGAGGGATGGGGAGGTTAGAGAACGTGCGATCGCGTCCCAGGGTATGGGTATCTTGGTTGAGATAAAAGCGCTGGATTTGACCTTGATTGTTGAGTTCAAGGTAGGGGTGAGTGCCGACAACGGTGGTGTGACCAGAGGTGTTGCTTCTTCCCATAACATTATGATAACGGGTTGCGTTACCCGCTCAAGATTTGGATTACGCAAAGGCTCTATCTGTAGTGGCGTGGCACACCTAAAATGGTAGTAGGGGCGCAAGGCTTGCGCCCCGTTTAACCCTGAGCGAAGTCGAAGGGTTAAACGTCAAATCTATTCCACAATTTTAGCTGTGTCAGTCCGCCATCGTGTGAAAGCGCTTGCGTAACGCACCTTAACCAGTCTGATAGCAGGGCACGATGGTATCGTGCCCCTACCAACGGCAATTTAGATGTATAAGAAAGTGCGATCGCGCTGCAACAGCTTTATAAAGACTTGAGCATGAATTCTAATTTTACTGACTTACCTTGTGGATTATCCTGCGAGACTCACTGTGAGATTCGTAGTAAGATGATCTCGTTGCAAAATTCCCTAACTCTTTTACCCGTAGATGGAGCAACTCAATTAACCAGCACGTTTATTGACACTTATCAGGACTTGTGTCGCTCATCCCGGGATGGAGTTGAAAATTATCCTCCCAGTATAGCTCTCCCGGCGCTTTTTGATTTTGTGTTATCGGCTAAATACGTAGAACGAATGGTTGCAGATGGGGGATGGATTTACTGTGCTGGTAGTGAATTAGATGAGCATCCCTCTTTATATTTTCCATTTCTCAAGACTTGTCCTCGCTGTAGTGTTAAGCGTGGGATAAAGCCATCAGCCAAGTCAAACAAACCGGGTTCTGATGCTATTGGACGAATGGCGGCTGATACGACAATTTTAATTTTATCTGAAGTCGCCCGTCGAATTGCCCCCGATGCCAAGATTGGCAAATCTACAGTTCGTCAAGGAGATATAGATGCTGTAATTTATGATCGGGATATGCTCGCCTTAGTAGAAATTAAGTCGTCACCCTTAGTGGTCTATCCTCTGGAAATTAGACTCACGAAACCGATGACTGAGGTTCGAGAGGGTGAGCTTGTCTCTAAACGAGATCATTCTATGGCAACGGCTTTGATAAGTGAATCTAATTTGTCATTGTATATCCCTCACATTGACTTACGAATTCCATTAAATCACTATACGCCAGACAATTGGCCCTATACACCGCTTACTGAGTTTATTCGCGCTCCTCAGAACTTAGCGACTATTCTTTTAGCCTGGAAGCAACTTTACGAGTTGTATATCAATAGCCGCCAGAGAACTAAGAGAAAATCGGTGGATTCGCGTCGGTGGATAATGTGTGGTTGTGGCAGTTCGGTTGATGATTCTAAGAATGCACCAGGTATGGAGCGTACTGATGATATCAAAAAAGGAACATACCAAGTTTTAAAGTTTGGCACCTACTATAAAGAGAAATGTCCACGTCGTCGGATTCGCGCTGTCCTGGCATCTAATTTTTTACCGGAACATGGGTATGCTAGTTACCTGGCTGAAGTCCAAGATGTCATTTGGACGAAGGATAAGTATTCTGTGTCTCTACCAGGAGATATTGGATTCGATAACATTGTTGCTTTTGAGGCAGATAGCATTTTCAACTTATATGATGCACTGCTGTGCTTAACCCGTTCTATATACCGGGATGCTGATTTGTATAGACTATTAAGTTTAACCCGGTTAATCGATGAGATGTCTGATGAGTGAGTCAACGGCTATTTTCGTTTTTAAGTTACGTCAAAATATAGCTCTTGAAGGTGATTTGTTACTCGCCCAGATGGAGCTGGATTCGTTTTTGCCAGATAGAGTTCAGGATTTAATGGAGATTAAAAGCATTATCCAAAACATCCCTGAATTGTCGGAGATTGAAGGGTTGGGACGGTTAGATGCTCATGTTCGGCAAAATGGAAAACAAGCCTATGTCGCTAAGGGTTCACTGGAGCTATTGCCTCACCTGATTCGGCGGGTTTCATTTATTCAACGAATTTATTGTGTTACTCAAGTTTCCCCAAGCACCAAAGCTTTTTTAGTTGATACTATACACCAGGTTGGGTCTATTATTAAGAACCAGGTGGTGGACAATCGCCTGATTATTCAAGCCATTCCTCATTATACTCTGATTGAGTTATCTAAGATCGTCGCTAATCATTCCCAGGGAGTTGATGATACAAAGCGGAATTTAGACGGATTGGTTGATGCACTGTTGGACAGAACGGTTAATAAATCGGTGATAAAATTGACCACCATTGCCTTATCCGCACGGTCTACGACGTCTCATTTAACCCATGATATCCACTATTACAAAGCCAAGTTTTTTCCCCGGATGGTTCGCTCTATCCTCAATAGTTGTACGCCAGAGTTAGGGAAAGGTTGTCATGTCCTTGATAATTTTGTGGGCAGTGGGACAACGCTTTTAGAAGCCTCTATTTTAGGAATTCCTAGTCTAGGACTCGATATTGATCCACTCTCGACCATGATTGCCCAAGCAAAACTGGATGCTGTGGACATGGATAGCGAGTTGTTAGCCACGGAAGCGGCACGTATTATCCAGGCAATAGAGAATAAGATAATCGAAACTCGATTCGGTGGGCGGTGTGACTCCGATGAAATGACGATTATTTTTCCGGATTGGTTGATGAAAAATCGGAAAATGACTGGGGAAATTGCCACGGAGTTAAGCGGGGAAATTAATCGAGTTCAGTCGGCTATTACTGGATCTGATCCACGACTTTATAAGTTGCTTTGTGTACTGATGTCAGATGCGATATCCCGCAAGATTCGGATGCGTTTTATGGGGACGGGGGTTGGACGGTTTTCTCTCACGTTGGCGCAGAAGCCGCTGTTTACTATTTTTACGGATTCTTTAAGGCAATATGTCAAGGTGGCGGCAATGTGTGAATGGTTAAAGCAAATGATTCATTTACGGTTGGCTGATGCCCAGGTGATAGCGGCTGATAGTAAGCATTTGCCGAGTAATTTAGGACAGTTCGACATTTTAGTAACATCACCTCCTTACCTTCCGGCGTCGAGTGGACGGGAGAGTTATGCGAAGGCGCGAGCTTTGTCATTAATTGCATTGGGTCTTGATAATGTAGAGGATTTAATTGACAATTCTATCGGTTCGATGAACGGCAATGGCATAGATGTTGGGGCGTTGACGAATAATGAACGTGACCTAGTGGAGTGGCTGCACAGAGATAAACTACGGCAAATAAAGGCAGAGCCGACAGGCAGATATTTTCTGGATATGCGCCAAGCGTTTGCCGAGATGTACCGGGTTTTACGTCCTGGGGCAAAAGCGGTAGTCATTAGTGGAAAAACTAGCACATTTTATCAATTTAAAACCCGTAAGCCACTCTATGTTGTTAACGTTGCTGAGATCCTCGCTGATGAAGCACAACGGGTTGGGTTTGAGGTCGATGCGCTTCACGATATTCAGTTGGATAAGTGTAATCGGAATGCTCGACCGCGTTCGCTCGATAACTATTACGAGACGTTGATTATGCTGCAAAAGCCTAAGTAACGCCCCTTAACCCGTCACTGATTGCAGGGCACGATACCATCGTGCCCCTACCAATATTTAGATGTCTAAGAAAGTGCGATCGCGCTTTTAACACCTCCATTAATTCCCTAGGGACATCGCAGCTACCCTAGTGATAGGCTAGTCATGGCAGACAGGCGTTTGCAGTAAAGAGGTGATTTCATGCCAGAAATCAGTCGTTTTTTCGGAATCATCGTTACCATGTATTATAATGATCACCTCCCCCCACATTTTCATGTCCGCTACAACCAACAAAAAGCCCTTGTCAGTATTAATACGCTGGAAATTATAGCCGGAAAGCTAACCTCAAGAGCAACTAAACTTGTGACTGAATGGGCAAGTCTACATCAAACCGAACTCATGGAGAACTGGGAACTCGCCCAAACTAATCAACCTTTAAACAAAATCATTCCTTTAGAGTAAGCGATGCTAAAAGATATTGTCGATGTTCAACCTTTAGAAGAATATCAACTCCATCTACGATTCGATGATGGCGTTGAGGGCATAGTTGATATTAGTCAATTAATCGAATTTACGGGTATATTTACTCCCTTAAAAAATCCAGACTATTTTGCTAAAGTCCGAGTCAATCATGATTTAGGAACGATTCAATGGGAGAATGAAGCCGATCTCGATCCCGTTGTCCTTTACGCAAGGATTACAGGTCAAGAAACCAGTCATTTCTTTAATACAACAGCCAACGCTGTCAAGGTTCAGGGAGTAGTGATGCAAATTCAGCCTCCAAACGCGACCGAATTAAGAGGACAAATCACACTTTTTGGAGCTGTCAACAATCAAGTCTGTAAAATTCAGACCGAATTAAGCGGACGTGATTATATTTTGGCGATTAAAGCGTATCAAGAACGGATTCCTATATTCTGTACAGGTAATTTCATAAAAGTGAATGATGTTTGTATTCTCCAAGATTCTTGTAACTTCACCCTAGATGCAACATGGAAAAACTCAAGCAAATAACAGGGTATAATGGAAGCGTGTTCCTAAAAAACGAAAGCTGAGTAAAAGACGCAGAAAAACTAGAAAAACTTGTGGAGACTGTGACATGACCAGGGTTTACCTCGATACAAGTGTTTACAATCGCCCTTTTGATGACCAAACACAACCCAAAATATTTTTAGAGACACAAGCTGTTACTCTCATTTTGCAAATGGCGGCAGCCCAATTAATAAACTTGGTTGGTTCTTCAGTTCTAGATTATGAAAATAGCCTTAATCCTTTTCCCATTAAACAGCAAGCCATGAATCGGTATTTACAAATGGCGACAATCCGAATTTTAGAGATAGAAGATGACAATAAAAGTAATTAATGATCAACAAGCTTTACAAGACGGCTTAGATGTCTTGATTTGTCATTTATAACCCGCTAAACTGGCGCGTTTTGTCGCCGCTTGTAAGTTGGGCGAAGGGGATTATCTTAAGCGCAAAGACAAGCTGTTTACACAAGAAACTGTTGCTAGTTTATACGAAAAGGTCAAAGCCTATCAAGATTCTACAAATGACTGACTCTTAATTTAATAATTGAACTCTACTATTGTGTTGCCTATTGTGAGATTAAAATTACGGTTGAATTGAGTGCATATCGGTGTAGTAAAAGGGCGCACATCTGTGCGCCCCTACAGTTTAATCCTAATTCATAAAAATGGGTGTATCCGCCAGTCATCAGTAGGGTGGGTTAGGCGGGAATTTAATCAGCACGAATTACTGTTTAATGAACTATCCAACCTAACCCACCAACAAGCTATACACTAAAGCAAATAGCAGGATATAATAGGAGTGTGTCCCGAGTAAGGGGAATTTAGATGCCCAGAAAGGTTGTGATGCTATGAGGCAAGAGGCTGAACAAGGGCACGATATTAAGGAGGTGCGAAACCCGGTAAGATTAGCGAGTTATCGCAGTAATCCAGGGTTTTGAACCAAAGTATTAGACGATGAATTATGAGTACCATTAAACCTTCTTTTGATCGCGCCTATCAGGATTTCCTCCGGGACATTAAAATTCAGGTTGTTCAAAGTCGGATTGAGGCGGCGCGGGCAGTTAATCGATCGCTGATTCGCTTGTATTGGTCTTTGGGGCAGTTGATTGTAGAGCGGCAGGAGGCGTTAGGATGGGGCAAGGCAGTCGTAGAACGGCTATCGGCTGACCTCAAGGCTGAATTTCCTCAAATAACTGGATTCTCACCGCGCAATTTGTGGTTAATCAAGCAGTTTTATGAAGCCTATGCTGAAACACCTGAATTTCTGAAACAGCTTGTTGCAGAAATTCCTTGGGGTCATAATATTTTGATTATGCAGCGCATTAAAGATGAAGCGGCTCGCCACTATTATTTGGAAGCGACGGCTCGTTTAGGTTGGACGCGCAATGTGCTACTCAACCAAATTAAAGCAGGTGCCTATGAGGTGAGCCAGCAAGACAAAAGTCATAACTTTTCGACAACCTTACCAGAATATTTGGCAGAGCAAGCCGAAGAAACCCTTAAAAGCCAGTATAGTTTAGAGTTTTTGGGATTGACACAGGCGGTTCACGAGCAAGAGTTGGAGCGAAACTTGATTGCTCGACTCAAGGATTTTTTGATTGAGTTAGGTTATGGGTTTTGTTTTATTGGTAGTCAGTATCGGTTGACCTTGGGAGAGAATGAGTATTTTCTCGATCTGTTATTTTACCACCGCTTTTTGAAGTGTTTGGTGGCGATTGATCTCAAAACCGGACGGTTTCGCCCCGAATATACAGGCAAGATGGATTTTTATCTGGAGGTGTTGAATGAGCAAGAACGTGCCCCAGATGACAATCCTTCGATTGGAATTATTCTCTGTGCACAGAAGGATAGGCTAGAGGTAGAGTTTAGTCTGAAGTCAAAGACGAACCCGATTGGGGTGGCGACGTATCAGCTTTACCCGCAGGTGCCAGAGGAATATCAGGGGCTATTGCCAACCGATGAGGATTGGCAGCGATTGTTAGAGTCAGCGTTGCCTGAGGAGGATGATAATTGATAAATTATGACACCAATAATAAAGACAAGCTGTTTACACAAGAAACTGTTGCTAGTTTATACGAAAAGGTCAAAGCCTATCAAGATTCTACAAATGACTCTTAATTTGATAATTGAACTCTACTAGCGTGTTGCCTATTGCAAGAAAGCCTATTGCCTTTTGGGATAAACTGATGTCCTAACGTGTGGGCGTAGTGCTACATAGCTCGCTTTGTCCACAGTGAGTAATTTCCTAATTAATCCAATCACAATTTAGTTGCTTGCGGGACACAGGGTCGTTATTGGGAAAGCATAATCCACTAGGTAAGCCTTCTGGAACATAACGCATCAAGTTAGGATCACGTAGACCAGTTTCCAGAAAAGCGGTCAGATCATCAACCTGCTGCTGTGTGAGATTTAAGGGTCGGAACCATACACTGAGATTACCAGCATATAATGCTTCTAGTTTCTGAGGTTGTGCGCGATTGAAATACTCAACAACCTCGCGCAGTGTATTGAAAGAAGCACCATGTCCGTAGGGAGAACTATCTGCTAGGTTATAAAGTTGTGGAACCTTGAACTTAAAATCATCACTTGCTCGTTTGGTAATTACCCCTCTCCCTAAGTTGAGTCCGCTGAAGTCTTGGGGATGATCAGCAAATCCGACTGACCTAAAATTTGTAATGGCTAAGTTTGCTCTTGTATGACACTGAACACAAGAGGAGCTAAAAAAGACTATTCCGCCTCTGAGTTCTTGAGCAGACATTGCTGTTTCATCCCCTTTCAACCATCTTTGAAAGGGTGCTTGGTTAGCCAGGAGTGTGCGTTCGTAGGCTGCTATTGCAAGTCCCACCCTTTTTAGATCTTCTACCTCTGCGGCTACATAGGGACGGTCTGGAAAAGCTTGAGCGAATAGTTTTTGGTACTCTGGTATGATAGCGATCGCTGCCGTTCCTAGTTTATGTACGGTCATAGCATCAATTGCTTGAGTTTCCAAGCCATCAAGCTTGAATCGATTGACATCAAATTCCTGAATTAAAGGCTCGTTAGCATTAGGTCCAGTCACACCAGCTCGTCCATTCCAAAGCATCACTTTTTGATAAGCACTGTTAAGCACTGATGGAGTCAGGATATTCTGTTTATCAATTTCTACAGAGTAAACCTCAGCATCTCGATGTCTAGATTTATTCCATCCCAAACCACCTACACCCAACGCTTGTGCCAAATTTGATCTAAATCCAGCTTCTGCAAAATGACAAGACGCACAGCTACTCTGTTGCCAGTGTTTGGGATTAATTGGATTTATAGATAATGCTGTTTCATGGAATAATAGCTTTCCTAAGTTCACCTTTTCTGGCGTCAGCGGATTATGAGGATCGGCAGGAATACTACTTAAATCAGATGAGTTGGGCAGGATGAAGTAATTTAGCCCCAGATTGCCAGGAGCGGCAAATTTTACTAATTGTTTAAGTCTGGCGCTAAGATAAGAAATAGTATTTGAATCAGGATTATCTTGAGCAGATGCCCAACCTATATCGCTAATAATTACGAATAATATAATCGCAATAATAACCAAAAATCTAATCATTAAATTTATTATTTTCATTGCTAATAGTTAGAGTTTTAGATTCTTTAATAGTTCGTAGCAATAGCGGTTTAAGGGGACACCAGTAAGTGGATGATACTTGCCCGACACTTCATCTTTAACCAGGAAATCAACCAAAGGTTGATCGCCAGATTTTTTCAAGATTTCTAATTCCTGTGTGACCAATTTTAGAGTTTGCCCTGCTGTCATAGAAACCCAATTGCCTCCAGGTTCTCTTATGTCAGTAATTGTTAAATGGGGGTAATTCCCATTAGTTTGCTGCATTTCGCCATTTAATGGCGAAATAATAGGAAGAATAACTGGCCATGTTGACCCCAGGTATCGGGCGGCATCCCTTAATCGTTTGCTCAGTTTAATTAACTGATTGGCTGTCGGTATATCTTCTGTTAAGCGATACCAATATTCAAGTCCAAACTGTTCTAAGTTTATCGGCTCTCTCACTTCTCGTAGTGAAGAAATTTGTTGAACTTGGAAGGCGCTAGAAGTAAAATAAATTTTCGATATATCAGCGGAAGCAAGATTACTGTTACTTATCCACAGTATAACTAAAACAACCCCTAATAATGCATTTTTGTTTTTTATTTGTGGTAAACATAAATGAATATTACTCCTATTCGGGAATATCTTACTATACAGTAGCAAAGTTAAAAAAATAACCACTTTACAACTCAATTATTTCTTCTTGTTCTGGGGTAATTATTCTCAAATCTAGATTTAAAATATCAATGCTATGTTCACTCAATTTATCATTTAAAGTACCATTAACAGCATCTCTAAAGACAGACATAAACCTAACTTTAGGAATCAGATATTTTTGACCTGTCTGAGTGTTAAGAGCAATCAGGTCAATGACAGGAACTTCTTCAGTTTGTGGAAGAGTTGGGTTTGGAGTAACATCCAAATTTTGCTGTGCTGAGGGTAGCATCACCGAGTTAGCTGAATTTAAGCTATCAAGATGTTTGGCGAACATCTCGTTCAAATCGGCTGGTGTAATCGGCTGCGCCTGTCCAGATAGATCAACAAATCCGATTGCTTCCCATATTGGCTCAACTGAGTTAATATTTTCTTCTTCCATGCGAATAGGACTATTAACTGCCAAGGGAAACTTTATTGGTACATCTGCTGACATTAGAGAGACTTTTGCTTGAGCTTGGCGAACAAGTTCTCGATAAGCTTCTAAACCCAACTCCTCTGGTGTTTGTCCGGTTGAAATCTGATCCGTTGAATTTATTGTCGTATCAGGTTGACTCGTGTTTGATAGTTGTTCAGCATTTGATATCTGAGTGGAAAAATAAAAAGTTACTAAAAGAATTAGTGCCGTGACTCCTGAGTTTCCCAATAAATGTAGCTTTTTCATGTAATCATCCTATCAGATGTGATTGCTTCAGGGGCTTTGACTCTCTTAAAAACGTCATGCACTCCTTCAGTGAAAAGAATAACCTCGATAATTTATAAGATGTGAACGTGTTACACCTGTAGTTATGATTGACTGACAAAACTATATAAAGTCAAAACCAAACAGTGATTTAGCTATGTCAGTGGAAATCTTATTCGGAAATTCTACCAATTAATTAATCAACTCCTCCACATCGCTAAAATCTCAAGCTTCTCAATCTTCTCAAGTTCAATTTTCTCACCTCATAAGCATTGTGTCGGTGAAATGTTTGATTGCGTACTGAATTTAGTGCATCTCGGCAAAAAGAATCTACTCGAACATTGGGTAAAAGATAATAACGACCATTACGTTTGTCCCTGACAATCAGGTCAATAATTGCAACTCGCCTAGCCTGAAAAAATGAACTGCTAGCATCCGCAACTAAAGTTTGCCGACTACCAGAACCAATATCAAAACTTCCGCCATTACGTTCCTCTACTGTGAACATCTCAACTACATCTCCGCCAGTAACAGGTTCTGGTTCTGCACTATTCGTAACACTGCCAACCCCCTCAAAATTTGCTGCATTTATTGTTCCACCGTCATCATTCCGCAACTGTCCAGCAGCAAATGGAGAGTTAGTTCCCAGGGGAATAGCATAAGAAATATTGTCAGTCATTTGAGTTCCTGCTAATTCCCTTGTGTATTTAATATTGTCTACTAGACTAGCAGTCAGTTCTGGTGGTTTTTGACGTAAATACTCTAAACCTAGCTCTTCCGGAGATTTTACTTCATCGATAAAACCTAGCTCAATCATTCGTTGATAGTTGGCACTCGTTGCCTTAGATGGTTGAGCTGCGAAAACAGAAAAACCAATTCCTATACAGGCTAGTAATACAATCGCCAAGTTTTTCCAGGAGACTAACTTTTTCATACCTAACTATCCTCGTTTTTGATAATTGATGGATTAATTTTGCCAATGATTCACACAGTTTCAAAATTAAAATGAACAATCAAACCAGTTACCATAGCGGTATTGCTCTGCCAGGTCTTGTTGGCTCAAAATCAAAACCTAGTCGATTCAATTTACTGTTAAAAACGGCATTAAGCGCATCCCGACAAACGGCATTGGCATTGACATTGGAAACCAAATACAGCTTTTTTTTGCGTTTCGAGTGAACAATCAAGTCAAAGGTAGGAACTCTCTTTTCCTGTAGAAATGAACCACTGGCATCAGCGACTAAAATTTGCTCGGCTTCCGGTGTCATTACTAACTGTCCTCCTTTTTTTGCTTCTACATTGAACATCGTCGCGAGTATAGCAGGGGTAAAACCTTTTGCTGCCCCGAAAGAATCAATATAACCAACAGCTTGATAATCGGTTCTTCTAGTCAATTGTCCTTGATCGGGTAAAGCTCCAATTCGGATTGGGTCATTAGTACCTAGATCGAAGGCGACTTTGATGTCTTGCGTCATCTGAGTCATTTCAGCTTCTGCATACCTGATATTGTCCACAATTCCAGCCATTAATTGATCTGACTCCTGCATAAGGTAGTCCAGACCTAAATCTTGAGCTGATCTAACTTCATCGATTAAATGCAGGTTAAGCATTTGCTGATTTCTGGCACGGGTTGCATCAGATGGGTGAGCCAAGATTACCGAAAAAGAAACAGTTAAAAGTGCTGTAACTATCAATCCAAGTCTATACCAAAATTTTTGTTTCATAAAATTTACTCCCGAATTGGTTGTACTTTGTTCATATCTAAGCGATTGATTTCATAGTTATTGCTTTTTAGTTCTCCATTTAAAGTAGCATTCAATGCATCTCGAAAAATTTCAGTAAATCTAACATTTGGCAGTAGAGAGACCTGGTTGGTTTGTGTATTATAAGCTAGCAAGTTAATAAGAGGAATCTCTTCCGTTGGTGCTTGTGATTTTGTGTACAGAATATTCGCTTTTTTGTCAAACATCTCTTGTATATCGCCTACTTTCAGAGGTAAGGGTTCTCCTGATAAACTAACCAATCCGATTGCTTCCCAATTTTTTATCGGCGACTTTTCCTTAGCAGATTCTACATTCTCCGTTCGGATTGGGGTATGAACTCCCAGTGTAAATTTTATTTGCATATCTGCTGGCAGGTCAGACAACTTATCTCTAGCACTATTAACTTTTGCTAAGTATTTATCCTGTCCTAACTCTTGAGGTGTTTTAGCCAGTGTAGCATTGTTCTCTGGTGGCGCTGTTTGTATTTCATTATGGGATGTCTGGGAATCTGTCGAGTTGCCTATAAGAGGAGGATTTGAAGGCTTAATTGGTTCGCTTGGTGTCTCCGATATCCTTGGTGGCGAATCGTCCTTTGGGAGGGATGTTTGTACCTGACTAGGAGATGTCTGGGAATTTGCCGAGTCGCTTGTAAGAGGAGGTTGTGAAGGCTTTATTCCGTTGTCTGGTTTCTCCGATGTTTTTGTATTGTCGGGATAGAAACCTACATTACTAAACAAATTACGAATAGCTTCGGCAAATTGTTGAGCTATAGGATTATTGGATTCTGACAAAGGTTTGTAAGCCAACAGTGAAAATAAAGTTCCACAAAATAGAGATATACCCAACGTAACTATAGCAGCGTATATCGTGTGACGCCAGTTGAATGATCTACTGTTGTTTATCATAAAAAAATACTCAATGAAGAAATATTTTTTAAACTATCGCTCTATATTTTTTCAACACAAACAGGCAGATTGTATTTTATCACTAAACATAGAGATGAAGGGAACACAAGATATGAATTAGCCAATTTCAGCTTGACTTAAAAATATACTCTCTATGTTGGTGATATTGAATTATAAGCTTATGTTTACTATAAACTGTCTAACCAAATCCTGTCAACTTAAAGTACGCCTAAAGTACGCCAGTAGGTTGGGTTAAGGGACACAACCCAACTTAGTGGGCTAGGTTGAACACTTAATGCAAGCAAGTCTGATATGCTCCGGTGAAATGTAACCGATCTGGCGAGGTATGTGCCAACCTAACATAAATGTCACTGAATTAAGGCTGGTGGGCAATGCCCACCCTACGGTATATCAAAGGTTTTGCCGCTCTCAAAATGCTTATTTCAGTGCCATTCAACCTAAAATACTCCCCATTCAGCTTAATTTAACCAATTGAGTGCCACACTTAAAACAGAACTTAGAATTGCTAGGATTCTTTGTCCCACAATTCGTACAGAAAACATGGGCTTGCGGCGTTACACTCTTCGCCTCAATCTGAGTTGGCGCATTCCCCCCATCACTCCGAGGCTGCTGCACAACCCCTGGCGACACAGACTGACTCTCTACCTTTAACTTATACCGCTCAATCACATCCAGCAAAATCCGCGCCTCTCGCTTATAATCAGGACTATCCTTTCCCCCCTGCTTATCCAACTCCAACGCCCGTTGTTCCAAATATCGCGTCAATTGCCCAAACACCGCTTGCTTTTGTGCAGGGGTTTCCGCTGCATTCAATTTCTGCATCACTTGACGCTGAATCTCCTCCCTGTCTGGGCGACAAGCTAACACCTCCAACACCTGAGACGCTTCTTCCCAACTCGAAGCAATATCTACCGATTCTGCACCAATTGCCGTTTGTCGAGTATAGCGAATCACAGTTTCCTTGGTGGTGCGATTTTCCTCCTGACGTAATACCCCCAGCGCCCGTGCTTGAACCACTAAACTAAAAATAGCCGGATCTTCAGGAAACACATCCCAAAACGGCGGTTCTTTTTGCAGATGTACCGGAATCGGTAAATCGCGACTTTCTCCCCGTAACTGCGCCCGTTTCGCCACAATACTTTCCCCTTTCCAATCTTGATAGGATTGGCGTAATTCTTTCATCCCATCAATACAACGCAGGGAAAATCCGCCTGTTTCCTGGACAAATACCAGGCGATGTCGTTCTAAATCGCCCAAGGGTTTAATCGCTTCCTCATTACCCAGAAATTCTTCTAATTTAGGGATAATTTTCTACACCAAACTTATCCTTAAATTCAGTAATATCTTGCAGCGCCGCTTCATATTGTCGCTGGCGTTCCGTTTCCTTCGGTGACCAAATATTATCCTGTTCCCGGCGAAACTTGTCACTGGCATCCTCAAAAATCTGTCGCACCGTCGCTAAGAAGGCATCAGCAAATTTAGGTCCTTGACGGCGGTTCTCTAGAATCTGATAAAACTCATCTTCTAAGGCTTTTCGCCCCCGTTTAATCAGTTGATCTCGGTTATCGTACATCTTTTTCAGGAAGTCCCCATGTAACCGTTCATCGGGACTAATTTCGCGAAAATGATCGGTGCGATAGTTATCAACCTTTGGCTTGAGATACCCTGAGACAAATTGCAGGATTTTACCCTTTTCTGACGCCAACATCTTCACCCCTTGCTGGGTACATTGCAGCCAGTTATCGCTGGCGATTTCATTCCGAATTTCATTTACCCATTCAGAAATTACCACTAAATAGGATTGATCAGCCGCCGCCGATAAATCAGCAATCAGTTCCGCCTCAGTTAACCGCATCCGCTTCAGGATATCCCCTCGCACCAATTCCAATAATTGCGGCGGTAATTGCACCGACTCATTCAACCACCACCCGATTAAATCTTTGGCTAAACGATTAGATAAGGATGTTCTAATTTGAGCGATAGGAATTTCTATCGTAGACAAACCAAAACTCATAAAGTTCTTGGGATACCCTCGTCCCCCCGGATCAGCCTGCGCCCAAGCCCCCTTAATATTGTCGCGAATTGAGCGTTTATGGGGGGCAAAATCTGAGGTTAAATCCAGGAAAATGTTCTGAGCGATCATTTCCCGCAGTTGATCCAATTTAAAGTCACTTTCGCCGTTTTTAGTACCGACTAAATAGGTGAAATCAAAGGGAGGGCGTTTGCTGCGGACTTCATCGGTTAAACTGTTACTAAATTGGGTAACATATTCGGTGCGGTAGTCGGAGAAATAGCTCAATTCCATTAAAGCCGCATAGCCATTTGCCAAGACGCGATCGCCCACACTAATTCCGACAAAGGCATTCGGCATCGGGACAATAGCGGTAATTAGGGGACTGCCTTCTCCCTGTAACCACTTGCGAATACTATAGCCCATATCGATGAGCATTCCACTGCCCGTTCCGCCGGATAAAGACCCCGTGATGAAGACATTAATGGCATTGGTACTCACTTTTATTCCATAGCGATCTAACATAAAATTTTCCCGCCCTTTCACCCGTTGACAGGCGGCGAGAAATTTATCCCGAATCTCTTGATAGTTACACCATAAAGCAAATCGCCCACAAGCCCGAATTTGTCCGGCACCGGCTTCTAATGAGGTGATGTTGCGTTCTAATTCTCTAGGAAACCAGCGATTAATCCAGGGATAGTTTTCCATGTTGGAAACCATATCCCGGACTTGTCGTCCACTGACACTTGCCCAGTGTTTTTCGTTATCTTTTAAGGGGGAACCTGCGGCGTCGGGGTTGTTGATTTTATAGTCTTTGTCGGTGTCGATAACCAGGAAGCTGAGGATGGGGAAGTTGGTGAGGTTGCCGTAGGTTTCTGCAACTAAGCGTCGGACTCGGGAGACGATTTCGGCACCGGTGCCACCGATTCCTATGAGGATGGTGGGAACCATGCTTTTTTCTTCGACTTGAGTTGCCATGGTGGTTTCTTTTGTGTGTTTTTTTAACGCAGAGGTACGCAGAGGTTGGCGCAGAGGTACGCAGAGGGGTTGAGTAGAGTTTAAGGAGGTGGTAATGTTTTGAGGGAAGGGCGGTGACAAGTCGTTTTGGTGACTAAACCCGCCCCTATGGTTGCTAAATTTACCTTTACAATTGAGGGATTGGGTTTTATCGATCCGTTGGTAAGCCAATGGAAAGGCTTGCGGGTGCGGATAGGGGTTCGTTGTCGTCAATATCACCAAAGCCGTCAATATTGGTGACAGGGAGTTGAATCAGGATGGAGTTATTGGGGTTATTGGGATCGGTAACTAGGAGTACACCACTGACGCGATCGCCTTTACTGCTGAATCCAGCATTGTAATCGGCGGGGACATTGTTAAAATTGAGGGTTTGTCCGTTGTTGAGGGTAATTGAACCGGTAACGGTGAGTGTCCCTAAACCGGGATCGGAGCTTTGGTTCGTGTTTCTTAACATTAAGGTTCCGGCTGAGGCACTACTAAAATCGGTGTTGAGGAAGTTATCGGAATCTTCATCTCGACTGAACACGGTGAGTGTACCGGGGATATCTGTGACTAGGGGAACAGATAAGGCGTCGGAATTGAAGCCAGAGATTTTGGCGGGATCAGGGAAAACATTTTGTTCGCCATCTAATGCCGAACGCAGGAAATCACCAAATCCAAATCGGGGTTTTCTCTCCTGTTCAAAAAATGTGGGTCGCATTCTGCGGGCGGCTTCGATATCGGCGCTGTTGGTTTCAGTCGCTTCCGGGTTGGCTACCTCTGGCGGGGATTCATCGGGTACATCTTGAGCTTTGACTTGCGAGACAAGCGTTGGTGAAAGCCAAAGGCAAAGGAATACGATTAATCCAATCACGGTTGGATTTTGATGCCTAACGTTGTGTACAGGTTGCATAAAAGTCTCCTCATTTAGAACCGAAACGTTGTCCGCAATGTGCCAATAACAATATCATTGTTATCCGCAAAGTTACCAGGGTTGGTGACGAGAAAGACACCGGGGGTGATAAAAATATTATCGTTCACCTTAAACCGATAGAAGGCTTCAATATGAAAGGATTCGGCATCTTCCCGTAATCCACTAGACACACTGAAATTTTCCAGGTCAACGAGTTTAGGCGGTTGACCAAACATGACTCCAAGTAAGCTTCCTTCCTGGAACAAATCGGCAAGCCCCAAACCAAACATATAGTTGGTACTGACGGCAAAAGCATCCGTTTTCGAGGCATAAGTGCCAACAATTCCGCCCCAGGTGGAAAACGTCACTTGAGGCGCTAATCGCCATTGTAGTGTGCCACTGACGGCATAAATATTAGAACGTTGGTTAATAAACCCAGACGCATCCGCGATCGCACTTCCGGTAAAGGTGTTTAAACGTCCATCGGGTGAGTAACCATAGACGAATGTCAAACCGGTTAAGAGGTTGTCATCAGGTAACAGTAGAAATTGAAGTCCTGCGGTGTGGGCATCTTCACCCAGCAGAAACCCATCATCAGGATTATTGCCATTATTGGCACCATAGGCAAGTTGTAAGCGAGCGTTATTCCCAATTAACCAATCCATACCAACGCCAGCATCTAAGTTGCCAATTTTAAAGATTGGATTGGCTTCACCGAAGCGAGAAATTGCCCCGCGTCCGGCATCAAAGAAGGGAGAGTTAGCGGTTAAGACACTATTCAAGCTAAATCCTACGGGTCTGACTGTAAAGACAGTACGATTGTTGAACGCGGCGAAGCGATATTCCAACATGGATAATTGGATATCATTATCGGTATTTTCTTGGAAGGAGAGTAATGCGGTGTTTGTATTCAAAATATTGGGATTACCGAACCCAAACCCAGTAAAGTTACCCGTTGATAACTCCATCCTCAGCCGATCAAACCCGGAAAAGGTAGAGACAAGTTGCAGGCGGGTGAGGTGATTGAAGCTGGTATTTGCATCGCCAGTACCAGGAGGATCTCCACCAAAGGCGATCGAGGGTGCCATGATGACTTCACCACCAAATTTAACCACGGGAAAATAAGAGCCAGAACCGGTAAATTGCTGGGCTTCTAATTGAGTGGTTCGCCCATCTAAGCTGTCAATCCGATTGCGTAAGTCGGCGAGTTCCGTGGCGAATTCGGCTTGTAGCCGTTGCAACATCACTAAGTCATCTTGACTCACGGCGTTTGTTGTGTTTGGGTTCAACTGTGCCTCAATTTGTTGCAAACAAGCATTCAACCCCGCCGCAAATTCATAGCGACTAAGGGATCGGTTCCCGCGAAATGTGGCGTCAGGGTATCCAGCGATACAGCCATAGCGTTCAATGAGCGATCGCAAGGCTTCATAAGACCAATCACTGGGTTGTACGTCTCGCAGTTGAGATACATTGGTCACTTGAGCCATTGTATCGTTATCGGAATTAACGATATATAGGGATTCTGTCGCGATCGCGGGGGAGTTCATTCCCCTTTGCTCAACTTGACTATTCTCTTCACTCCCCTGATTACCCCCTGAAGAGAATTCTGGGGAGAACGTTTCGACTACATTATTGGCATTTAGCCCTTCTGAGGGTAACGCTGGGGAAACGGTTGGGGGTGTTAGCGACGGGGGGACTACTAAGGGAACAGATTCCGGTGCGATCGCGGGTGAGTTCATCTGTTGACTACCCTTGTCATTCCCTGAAGAAAATTCTGGGGGCAGAGTTTCGACGACAACACTATTGACATTTCGCGTTTCTTGAGGTAATAATTGGGGATTTGTTGGGGTTGTCGGCGATGGTGGTGTGACTAAGGGATTCGTTTCTAACTCCCCAGAGGGAACCAAACTAGCTAATTCTGGAGCAAAGTCTCTCAAAAGTCGCTCTAATCCCGCTCGATTTTGCTGAATCCTCAAATCATTGGGGTTCGAGTTCAACTGTTGCTCAATCGATAATCGACAATCGTTCAAGACAGCAGCAAATTCCTGACGAGTCAATGCTTGGTTACCCATAAACGCTGGATTCCCCGTGACACACCCAGAAAAATCAACTAGCGATCGCAGTGCTGTATACGCCCAGGTATTGGGTTGCACGTTGGACGAAGGGTTCATCGGAACCGCACTAGCAATCTGGGCAGTTGTCGCCAGTAATACTAACGATAGACTCCATGCCTCATACCTGATCTTCATAATTACTCCTCACACTGAAAGAAAAACCTTGATAAACGTTAAAACTTACTCAATCAACATCTCCACCCTTCCCTCAAATTCCGTCATCACAAAAATCCTCCCCTAGCATTAAACCCCAACAGGTTCCTGATGGTTGATCCCTGGAGGCACTGGGAATAAAATCAATGGTAAAATCTTGGTAGATATTCTGAATGACATCGGCTTTTTGTTTATTGTCTTGTCCTGTTGCAATCACCACTGGATCAACAGGAGCTGAATTGAAATTGAGGCTAAGGTTTGCCGCTTCTGCTGCTGTAATAAAATGTATCGTCTGCATCCCACAACTATGATTCATACTCATTTGCGGATCGATACAATATTCATTATTCTTTGCCCGCCCCCGCCCATGAATACCCACTAACCACCCATCTTGATCAAAAACAGGTCCTCCACTCATGCCCCGGCGAGTTTCATTAGAATAAAGTAAACTGTACTGTCCGTTTACTGAAGGATTAGGGGTAATGAAACTTAGGACGCCTGCTCTTAACCAGCGAACCCGGTAAGCACTCTTATCTTCTGGATCGGGCCACCCCGAAATAAATAACTCTTCTCCTGAGTTGAGTCGCTGTGCATTTCTAACAGAAGCCTGGTAATAGGTATGATCACTTTCAAACTGGATAACGGCTAAGTCTAAACCATTAATCTGTTTCCCTCGATTTTGTTCTGAACCCAAAGGGTGAATCTCTGAAGTATTGACAAAATGCACGTTACCATCCCAAGTACGGATACCGTATACCACATTTTGGGTGCGAACCACATGGAGTGCCGTTAACACAGAATATCGATTGCCTTGTTTGGCGATAATCACGCCAGAGCCCGTTTTCCACTCCCGTCGATTTTCCACATCTCCTTTTTGCAAACCTTGACCAATGACAACGGTTGTCTGAGACGCCAGAGCATCGATTTCTGTTGGTGTTAACGCCAAAGCGACGGCATTAGAGAGTGCGATCGCGAAGGTGGTTATTGTACCTAAACTCAAAGCCGATAAGCTGATTGAGACGTTCATGATTCTGACCTGAAATTGATTATCGAGAAACTGACTCTAATCCTGTCGATTGACGGTTCACAATCGGCATAAATTTCTCACTAGGAATCCCCCAACTTAACGCTTCCATTTGCTCAAACAATTCCGGTGAAGGTTGAGTACCATCGGCAAAACTATAGGCATTTATTCCTCCTAATACATACTTGTGTCGTCCATTAATTCCCACGAGTTCTCCCTGCTGATTTAAAACGGGTCCACCACTCATGCCATCTTTAACGTCATTGGTATAACCGAGTTTGTAACCGTTGAGTAGGGGTTTTTCTGGTAACAGACTCACCTGTCCCGTGGTTAAAGCAAATGCTCTTAGTCCCCAACTATATGTTGATTCTACATAGTTAGCATTTTCAGGAAAATAATAATTCGGGAAACCAGCAGAATATACCCTCTCGTTAAGGGAGAGTTTCCGCGAGTTTCCCATTAGGGCTATGGGGTAAGTCTGATCAGTTTTAAACTCCACCAAAGCAATATCTAAATTTTTCCCATCAGCCCCATTCGTATGATGTCGCCATTGCCCTGAATGAGTTCTCCCATCTGACGTTAAAACAATATAGTTAGGATTATTTCCTTGATTAACGACATGTTCATTAGTCAAAACCGTGTAAACATTGCCCTGACGCCCAATAATCACCCCTGAACCACTGGTTGTCTCCAGTAAAATTCGCACAGTGATATCCCTAGCGATTTCTGGAACTGATAAATTTTCGGGTACGTGACTGGGGGTGTAATGATTGGTAATCTTGTGATTTTTTTGTGCCTCTGTAGAACGTTGATTAAGCAACCGAGTCTCTTGTGTGGAAAAGTGGCTTGTTTGTTGTTCTCCGAGGGATAAACCAGATTTATGAGGATACTGTATAGGCTCCCTAGCCATTACAGAATTTGTGTGGTTTATCCTCTCACTCTGGCTCTCAGAGACTAGGGGTACAGGGCTAGCACGGGTATTGATCAACAACAGTCCCAAAAACAACAACGTCAATTGGATAAAATTCACGGTAATTAAGACCTCACATCGAGGTTTTTCGTCTAAAATGGGGTCTTTCTGGTCTAATTTAGTTTTGCCTAATTTCCACTGACAAGTAATAATATTTACCTGAGTAAAAGAAGGCTGAAAGCAGACGGTAGAGGAAAGATAATGGTAATGGTGATGCTATTTTGGTTCATCTATTCTAAACTCGTGGGTTATTTCCGCCCTGCTGTCCTAAAAACATGATTAATTCCGAAAGACCCCCACACAATCAAATAGAAACCCCACCCCCACTGGGTTGATTTCCAGGAACAGGCTGTGGAGTCACCGGAGGCGGGACAGGCTGTAACGGTGTCGAGGGATTGGTTGTTCCTTGTGGAGCCGTTCCCACCGCCGCATCAACTAATTGTCCTAAGTTAACGTAGAGTTGTCCACCAGATTCTTGAATCGAAGTCCCACTCGCTCCCCCTGTCTGGATATAGGCAAGTAAATCACCCAGCACTGCACCTGGATTGCGGGAATTTTGACCACTAAGGGTTAGCAAGACATTGCTTGCGTTGCAGCCTCCTCCCACACCATTAACGTAACAAATCACGCCTTGACCATTGACTCGACCAACAGTCAACCACAAGTTACTGAGTTTGCCACCATTATTCGTAACAACAATATTCAGACGATTGGTGACAAACTTACAGCGAACCTCGGGTGTGTAGGTTGAACCGAGTTGATTTTTCCATAAAAGAATGGGACTTCCCAGCTTCTGACCCGTTGATGTAACCACAAACGTTGCCCAGGGGGAACCACTGGGGTGATTCACCAGCGGATGACATTGAAAGCTAGTCCCAGCAGGCGCCGCTAAACTGTTGGGTGCAGCGAGTAATAGGGGAACTTGAGTCGCCGCTATACTAGCGACGAGTAGGTTGGCAATTGACAGATTTTTCATAATTGATTATCTCCTCATAGAGTTTGTATTGAACGGAGCATTTTTTGCCCGTTAAATAGGTTCAAAACCCGATGGGTGATTCGGGTCATTTCCTGGTGATACAGGTAGAGGCGGTGATTGAAACTGAGCAATTTTATCCTGAATCTCTTGGCGATTTCCCTGGTATTGGCTTTGTCGCTGTTTCAACCTCTCAGCCACAAAAACATTCGCGGGAATTCCATCAAGTATTCCCAATGCCTTGTTCCACTTCTGCTCGACCTGCCGCCAGTCATTCAGGCTCGTAGCTACCTGAGTTTGCTCTGTTGCTTCTCTGGCAAGCTGCTGTGCTTGAGCCAACTGTTTCTGAGCCTTTTGTTCCTGGTCTAATCTCTGCTTCATCGAGTTCAAGTGGTACTGGTAGTCCTCTAAATGCCGCTTGGCTTTAGCAGAAACTTTGGCAGAAGCAGGAATTTCTTCTAGTTGAGTGACAGCTTTGTCCAATTGCTCATAGACATCGTAGAACTCGTCAAAGTTTTGATGCTTTTTTTTGATGGCTTCATCAGCCAATTTTGTGGCATCAGTAAGCTGTTGTTCAGCCTGCTGTTCTCTGAGTAAACGCTCCTGTGTCTTGTTTAACTGCGCTTCGTAGACGGTTAAACGCTGTTCTACTTTTGGATAAATCTTGACATCTGTCGGAATTTGCTCCAGTTGAGCTACCGCATTATTCAAGTTGTCTTGAGCTTGTTGTAAATCCTTCAGATTTTCAAAGTCTTGAGCCTGAAGAATTGCTGCTTCAGCTTCTCCAATAGCTTGGTTATAGATTTGTTCAAACTCCCGATCTTTGGCACAGTTATCGAGAGCTTGGCACAACGGGGAAATATGTGGAACCTGACTGTAAACTAAGCCACCACCAACAAATACAAAAACGAAGATACTCAGGGTAAGACCAATAGGACGTAGTGGTAGTTTTAGCTTCGGGTTTGATGGTTGAAGACTTGATGTTTGAGGTAACCAACTCACTTGAGTTTGACAGAGTTTATTCTCAACTTCACGGGCTGATTTATAGCGGTCTTGCGGCTTCTCTGCTAGCATTTTATCAAGTATCTCAGCCAAGGGTTCTCTAACCTGTGTATACTGTCTCCAGTGCCATTTCAGGGAATAGCTATAAAACAACTCCTCTGGATTTTTGCCCGTCAGTAGGACAATAGCCGTAACTGCTAAAGAATAGAGATCACTATTCGGATAACATTTTCCTGTCCGCAGTTCAGGTGCCGAGTAACCCACTTTCGTGACAACTGTGGCGTGACTATTGACACGAGAACAGTTAGCTCTCAACCCAGCCTCAACCTTTTTCACCACCCCAAAATCAACCAGCTTCGGCTTGGAGTCATCATCGGATACTATGATGTTGTCCGGTGAAATATCCCGGTGTATGAACCGTTGGTCGTGAATATGTTGCAATATAGGCAGCATATCCCTCAACCATTGGATAATTTCATCTTGAGACAACCTTTGATCCTCTTGGCGCAGTTGAGCGTAAGTCTTTCCCTTAAAATATTCTTGTACCAAGAACGATCGCCCATTTTCCTCAACCGAGTCAATGTACCGAGGAATCTGAGGATGAGAGAGTACCTTTAAAGCCTCCGCTTCTAGCTCAAAGAGTTCGCGATACTTCGACTCATCATTCAGACTGTTGTTGCTCGGAGCCAACTCCTTGAGGACACATAGCTGGTGGAACTGTTCGTCATCCGCCAAGTAGACACGCCCACAACCTCCCTGACCGAGAGATTGCTTAATCCTATAACGGTTATTGATCACAGTTCCCGTTACCATGTCTCCTGCCATGTTCACGATGGAAAATTATTATAGTTAAAAAATACAGCAATTTTTGTGATAAGGAGAGCATTTGAATAATTTGTTAACATAGTGAAATAAACGGTAATCCTTGAGCTAAGTGCCAAACAATTAAGAGGGTGGCGACTGTCCAGAAGAAGGCATTGCCTAAGGCGAGTTGACCCGCGAGATTCATGGGCAGTTTTAGCCATCCCTGGAAAATCCAGCGATCTAAGGGGAGGATGAGTAACCACATCAGAGAAATCCAGGCGGCACCCAGCCAAAAAATGACCCAGCGTCGATTACTGTTAAAATTCCTAAAGAATTGATTCGTGAAAACGGTTTCTAAATTAGTGACTTGACCGGAGTGATAGATCCCACCTGTAGTAGCCGCCGCGTTGCGTAAATCAGGTGCTTCGCCACCGACGACAACAGCGTTAATCTTCACCCGACGGGCGGCGGCGGCTTGAATCACCTCAGTATCAACGTCGGCTTCACCATCAGTGACTAAGAGTAATTCTCGGCAATGATCCTGAATTGGACTTAAGGCGTCTGTTCCTTCCTGAATCGCTAAATTTAAATCCGTTGTACCTGGTACAATTCGCTGAATCAGGTTGGGATTTTGCAACGCCTGGTTCAATTCAGCGCTTACCTGTTGACTATCGGTTTGAAAGGAATCGGTCAGGGGTAAAACAACTCCAGCAAAACCAAAGACCTGAATTTGATTGGGAACTCTTAACAGTTGAGCATTTTGGTCAAGATAAGACTCAACAGCGATAACTTCTTGATACATCACCGTACCCGGTTGGTTAAACTGGGAGGGTTCAGAGAAGGTGCTGCTACTTAAATCTAACGCGATCGCGACGGCTACCGATGGTCTACCCAGTCCGAGTAAGGCAAACAATACAGCCGCGACTAAACATATACCCAAACAAATTAAGGGAATTTGGAATAGGGGATACAACCACAGACGGCGACGATAACGAAGCACCAGAAATCCTATAGAATTTTAAATCAGTGTTTTATCCTGTATTATAAGGCTTCCCTGGTTTGGGCAATTCGCACAATTGGGTAGAAATGTGAAGCAGGAACGTCTCATTCTCCATTAAGCAAAGGGCGACCCGAGTCAATTGAGTGGATTGGTGATGTTCATTTGTGCAAGCGGGTCGCCCCTACAGGGGAATTATAGATGTTGATTATTGATATGGATGCGAGGTATAACCATGAGCGTTACCATTCCCGATGAAATCGTTAAAGCCTCACGACTCTCAGAAGCCGAGTTGATTCAAGAAATTGTGCTAATGCTTTTCCAGCAAAAAAAAATCAGCATCGGCAAAGCCAGTCGGTTACTGGGGATGAATCTAATCCAGTTCCAGCATTTGATTGCCAGTCGGGATATCTGTGTTCACTATGATGTTGCGGATTTCAAAGAAGATCTGAAAACAATTAATGCGTTGTATCCACAATGATTGTCGTTAGCAACACTTCACCCATCAGTAACTTAGCCGCTCTGGGGAATCTCCCTCTACTGCAACAGGTTTACCACAACATCATTATTCCCAGTGCTGTTGCCGATGAAATCGCTCCTACAAGAGGGGGGAGGACAGAGGATGCTTCGCTTTTGTTGCACGGGAGAAGGGGAATCCTCACCCCCAGCCCCTCTCCCCGGCGTGGGAGAGGGGCTGGGGGTGAGGGGTTGAGCTTAAGTTGACACGGATGCCCGCTTCCATAAATGAACAACTCTAGTCCACTCAATCGGATCGGGTCGCCCTTTCCTCAAATCTTTGGGTTAGAATGTATTTCTCATATTCTGGAAGCATCTAGTTATCTATATTGTTAGGGAATTCAGAATGACGAGAAAATTAATATTTATTTACTGAACGGGATCAAACTGATACCGCGAACCCGTCGGACCCGCAGAACCAGGAACGGCTTTAACCAGAGGGATTTGATTAAACAGATTAAAGTCTTGTGCTGTCCCAGAAATCGGAATTCCTTGATTTAGCTGCTGGTAAACTCCGGTTCGACTAGGATTTTGACTCAATGCTGTAGCTAAAGCATCCGTGGCATCATAAGCTGTGGTGGTACGCCAGCTAATTCTACCTCGCCAAATCTGGGCGGCTTCTTGAGCAAAAGCGTTGTTAGGTTGCCAACTCCAGGGAACAGCCAATACCATTCCCGCGATCGCATCACCGCCTTCAATTAAAATGGTTGGGTTATAAAGTTCATCTCCCCCAATTAAACCTAACGGGTTTTCGGCTTGAGCGGCATTAGCTTGAGCCAGTGCGATCGCGCTATCCACTTTATTTTTACTCAATGCCAGAAATGCCATTGTCGCACCCGCTTGAGTGGCACTCTGAATTTCCCCAGCGGGGTCAAAACTGGGATTAGCGGTAATATCAACCGTTTTCACCACCTTCCCTTTCCCTTGAGACAAAGCAGCCGTAAACTGAGCGTTTAGGGCTTGGCTATAGGGACTGTCAGAATTGTAGAATACCACTACTGATGCGGGAAAAGATTGTTTAGCCGCATAATTTGCCAAGGTTTCACCCACTTGTTGCAAATAGGTGGCGAGTAATTCTTGGTCTTGTTGAGTCAGGGAAATAGTTTTTAAGATAGACTGACCTGTCGCGTCAGATGTCACATTGGTACTCACCGGTGAGAGTACGGCTAACCCCGCTTTTTCATACTGCGCGATCGCTTGTCGGGTTCCGGCATCTACTCCATGTCCAATCACGCCTAAAACCGAGGGAAATTTAATTAAATCCTCTGCCAAAGAAACAGTTTTTCCCATGCCATCATCATTGACAATTATGACCTCCAGTAAGCGATTGGCTGGCGTTGGAGAAGCATTAAATTCCGCCTGTGCCGATGCGACACCCCTCAACACTTCTTTGGCTTCATTCTCACTAGGCGTAATCGGAACTACAACCGCGATTGTCAATGGATTACCGATTTGCCTAGCTTTGGCATTATTGAAATAGAGTTTACTTTCTGGATCATTGGGGTCAGAAGTCGTCGCTTGTTGATATTGTGCGATCGCCTGATCCCAATCTTGTTGAGCAAATGCAGCCGCGCCAGCTTGTTTGGCAGATGTTGTATCCAGTAAGATCTTTTCACCCTGACTAATCAGTGACGCATTACCTGGGCTGGCGGTATCACTCAGGAAAGCGCTAGAGTTCTGGGGTGAGGGTGACGTCGGCGTCAGCGTTCCATTGTCGGTGACAGGTTGCGTCTGATTGTCCCTTGTCGCCAGATACCAACTCACACCACCACCCAACAGAACTAAGAGTGCGATCGCCACTAGCATCGGTAGGGAAAATCGTGGTATTTTAACAGCCTTACCCGACATGACCGTTTTTTTCTGCATCGCCTCTCGGGGCAAGCCACAGACTGAGCAATCTGGACCATAATTTTCTTGGGGAGCATGGGAACCTGTACCAACATAAGACTGATCATTATTTTTCGGTTCACCATCGCAGATCCATTTCCCTTGTGAACTCACCTTGCCCACTCTCCTCGCCTTAGTCACGCTTTGTCTACTATTCTAGGATGCTTCCAATATCCAATTTTTGATAACCAGGGTTGGCTACACAAACGATCAACCGTTACCAATCAAGGTTCAGAGTATGATTTAAGGTAATCACCTCACTGAGTCGGAGGGAAATCTTGGGCTGGTATATCTTGGTAAGGAGACGGGGGTGAAGCCTCTGGAGAGTCGTGTAGCAGGTTTGAAACGAGGCTATAACTCAGATAGGCAGGAATTGCGATCGCGATCAGCACGGCGACTAGACCCCACCCATTTCGGGCAGTCCATGATGACCCATAATAGCTACGGTAGGGATCAAAGGGTAGCTGTTGGGGATCAATGATATTCCGTAACGCAATCAGTCGCTTAAATCGAACGCGCCGATCATCGAGTTTTTCTAATAGAATCCAACCTGCCAGCGCTTCTTCTTCACACAATTGTTGAAAAACAGTCGGTTTATGAAATAAGTCCCGGTGCGATCGCACAATTTTGAATTCCCAGCCAACCAGTTGCGGGTCTACAGAAGGTTGTTCTGGATGGCTCATACGGTCAATCGTGCCGTTAGCTTGTCGCTGTTGTAATAACGCTGAGTCTTCTTTTGCCTCAAAACCCATCACAATCTCCTCTTCCTCCTCCTGATAATGATGACTCCCGATCATCTGTCGCCAGCGCAGCCATGTACTGACAACCACTGACTGCCAACCCAAATTGCCGACTAACACGCTGAAAATGGTCACTTCAAGCATTTTTTAGTCATTCGTTATTCGTCATTCGTCATTCGTCATTCGTCATTCGTCATTCGTCATTTGTTATACTCGCTTCTCTCCAAGCCAGCACTGAGTCAGGGTGGGTTTAGCGGCATTCGGGTGGCAAGAAACGATAATCGTGAAACCCGTTCTTACAACCTGTAAAACTTAAACCTCTTTTTCGGTTATTCATAATTTATAATTCATAATTTATAATTTATAAATTCATGACACATAACCTTCCACAACATAATCTGATCCAAGCTGACGCCAACTGACTCGTTCGAGAGTTAGGGCGTCTGTCATCCTTGCTAGTCCTAAATCCCCAACCGGTGAGGGCGCTGTTATACCGCCAACAATTTTCGGAGCAATAAATGCCAGTACTTTTTGGACGGTGCCATCCGCGATCGCTCTGGCTGCCAAGGTGCCACCACATTCCCATAACACCGTTGAAAGCTGTCGGTCATACAGATACGCCATTGCCTTGGCGGGTGTCAGAGGCGTCATTTCAATCACTTCTACTCCCTTGTTCACTAGCTGGTGCTGTAAATCCGGATTGGCTCCAATCTCGGTCAAAACTAACGTGGGAGCATCAGCGGTTTCCCATAAACGGGCATCGATGGGCAAGTCTAGGGTGCGACTCATGACCACTCGCAACGGATTGTGGGTATCGGTATCGTGACTGGTGAGATGAGGGTTATCCAGGCGCACAGTATTACCGCCCACAATAACGGCATCACAAGCCGTCCGCAGTTGATGCACATACCGCCGCGCCTCTTGACCCGTCACCCAAGCACTGTGACCACTGGCGGTGGCAATTTTGCCGTCTAGTGTCATAGCATATTTCAACATTCCCCAGGGACGCTTGTGCAGGATGCGATGAATAAAGGCTTCATTAAGCTGACGACAAGCCTCCGTTTCCACACCCACGACAACCTCAATCCCAGCCTTTGTGATCCGCTCAATCCCACTACCTGCCACCAGAGGATTGGGATCAACCATACCGACGACAACCTTGGCGACTCCTGCGGCAATTAAGGCTTCTGTGCAGGGGGGCGTTCGTCCATAGTGATTACAAGGCTCTAAGTTGACATAAATAGTCGCTCCCTGAGACTTGTCACCCGCTTGACGGAGAGCAAAAATTTCTGCGTGGGGTTGACCTGCGCCGGGATGAAATCCCTCTCCTACGATCGCTCCATCCCGGACAATGACGGCACCCACTAAAGGATTGGGGCTAGTTCGTCCGAGGGCACGGCGGGCTAGTTCGATGCACTGTTGGATCATCGTGCGATCAAATGGCGTCCAATGAGGAGACGCCGATGACACCGATTGAGTATCAGGTTGGGCGTCAACGGGAGAGTGTTCCATTGGTCTGCTATCTTTCTGGTTATTCTTGAGTGTAGAATATACTCCCCCCGGATCACGGATTCAGGAATGTCTTTTCTGGCTTATCGTCGATATTCGTCGCCACAATCGCCGATGATTTGATCCAAATCATAAGACTTGACCAATACCGCTTCAATCTTCTCCTTATCCTGGGCATCGAGAGTCATGGTAAATACTCTGGCATTATCGTCTATATGTTCCGATATGCCTAACCTCGCACCAACAATCACACCAGCTACGGCTGGCTGATCGAGGATATACCGCACGGCTACGTTGGGGATACTCACATTATGGTGAGTCGCTATGTCCTGGAGTACGGTTAGCAATTCTTGAAATAAACTCCAACCGCCCCACCCATCAATCATGTTCTTGTATTTTCTCAAGCTAGCCGTAGACAGTTGTGCCCCACCCGGTTCAGGTTTTCCTAAATACTTTTCTGACAACAAGCCGCCGCAGACTGTACCATAGGTGAAAAGTTTAATCTCATGGTCTTGACAAAACGGTGCCATGTTGACTTGAGGACGGCGGTCAATCAGGGAATACTGGACTTGATTGGAGAGGATGTTGATCCCGGCGTCGATGATAATTTTCAGGTGTTCGGTATCAAAGTTGGTTAACGCCAGGTGCTTGATTTTCCCTGACCTTTGCAGTTGTGCCATCTGTTTGAGGGCGTCCAGATAGTTGCGATCGCGGTAGTCCCACCAGTGGAATTGCAACAAGTCCAGGCAATCCATTCCCATCCGTTGGCGAGAGCGATCGATATTTTTCTCCACCCATTGTCGAGTCATCCGACCTGGACGGGGTACCCATTTGGTAAACGCTTGTATGTTCGCTAACGCCTCCTCACCGCGAGTCGCCACCAGTTGACGCCTAAATTCGCCAATAAAATCTTCCGCCGGTCCGTAATGATCGGCGAGATCCCAAGTGGTAAAGCCAGCATCTAGATAATCAAACATACTGGGAATAGCTTTTTTGGGATCAATGCGTCCATGAGCGCCAGATACTTGCCATAAGCCATTTAAGAGGCGACAGATGTTCAAATCTGGGGTTAATTGCAATCGGCTGGATTCAGGTAAAGTCATGGTAAGTAGGTGGGGATAATTAAAGTTAACGGCTCTGATCGTCATTCGTCATTCGTCATTCGTCATTCGTCATTTCGTCATTCGTCATACTCGCTCCCGAAAAGAAGCAAGCTACGTCTTATGTCAAGGTTTAAGGTCTATTTGCAGAAATTAATCGTGTTGGGTTTATTTCCACCAGCCTACTTAAAAGGGTAATGCTTGCTTCCGAATAACTATGGCTATGATAGATAGGCGCACTATAGAGCAAAATATGATATTACACGATAATACAGGCTACTGTGTTATGGTGCTACCGTCGCTTATTTTCCCAAAAAAAGAGGTCGCTGATCAAGTTTGACTTGGATGCATGACCGTTTAGTTGAGGGGTCTCACCCCTATTTACGTTGCAGAATTTACCCATTAATCTTGAGTAAGAGAAAAAAGAGCCTCTGAGTGGCTCTCTCGATTATCAGGGTGCATCTACTTAACATAGTATACATTTTTTGGGGTGATGGGTGTCACCCCCTATTTAAATTAGTCTTGGCAGCTACCTTGATCCAGACCAAATAAAAAAGGAGAGCCCTAAAATTAGGCGACTCTCCCGATCATCAGGGTGCATCTACATAACACAGTATAGCACTGTGGGGGTGGGGGGTGTCACCCCCTATTTTATTTTTTTTGCTGAAGTTCTAGTCCCTGTTGCCCGTTCCCCGTTCCCTTTAATGGTATTTGAGCGCCTTTCTCACCAAGTCGGGAATTTGGGACGGATACTCAGCGACAGGTATATTTGCCTGTTTAAACGCCGCCACCTTATGTTGAGCTGTTGTCGTATTTGCGATCGGTCCGGATAGTTGAGCCGCGATAATGGCGCTGGTATCCCCGACTTGTTTGTCTTCAGGGGTATATTGTCCAGCAACATAAGCAATAACGGGTTTCTCTATGGCTTGGGCAATAAACTCTGCGGTTTCATCTTCACTATCGCCCCCCGTCTGATCCACTAAGACAATCGCTTCTGTCCGTTTATCCTGGGCTAGAATCTCCAGCCACTGACGAAATGACGAGGCGATAATGGCTTCACTACCGAGATTCACAGCAATGGATTGTCCAAGTTTAGCTTGGGTTAACCCTAAAGCCACTTCATAAGTGAGAGTACTGACTCGGCTAATCACACCAATTGTACCGGGCGTATAAAATTCACACTCCTGAGTCCCCAGTAACAGTTTTCCTGGCACAATAATCCCAGAACTACTCGGTCCAACAA
This sequence comes from Coleofasciculus sp. F4-SAH-05, assembly GCF_040222985.1. Taxonomy (NCBI): domain Bacteria; kingdom Bacillati; phylum Cyanobacteriota; class Cyanophyceae; order Coleofasciculales; family Coleofasciculaceae; genus Coleofasciculus; species Coleofasciculus sp. F4-SAH-05. The sequence continues at coordinate 4,701 of NZ_JAVKBY010000266.1, read as the reverse complement.
TCAGGGTTTCCCTGGCTTTGGCTTTGGCTAGCAAGTGAATCATATCTAGAGGTGGAATACCACCCGTCACTAGAATAATGGGTGACAAGCCAGAATCTATCGCTTCTAACGCTGCATCCAAGGCGCTGTAGGATTCGGCAAAAATAACCGTGGCGTCGCAATATCCAACTTCGGATAACGCCTCTTCTACCAGGTCAAAGACGGGAATCCCATGCAACGTCTGTCCTCCCTGACCTGCACTAACCCCAGCCACTAGATTTGTGCCATACGCTTTCATGCGGGCGGCATAATAGGAACCGATGGGTTGGGTGATGCCCTGAACCAGGATTTTCATGTCTGGTGTGAATTTCATAGGCGTTGGATGCAGCAATGTAGTAGATGCGATCAACAATATCAGTAAAGGTTTGGCGCAAGCGATTAACTATAGGATACCGATAAGTACTGGTTATTCGTCTTATGTCATTCGTCATTGGTTGTTGAATTCTCTCCCAGCAAGCTAAGTCTGATGTTGCACAACGATCGCATTCCCAATTCAGTCAGGGTGGGTTGAGTCACATCGGGGCGGGAAAAAACGATAATAGTGAAACCCGCCCCTACACACTCACAACTCTTTCAACTTGCCAGAGAAATCGCTTGTGCCACTGCCTGATCCAAGTTACCCATCCAGTGTACAGGGAGTGCCGCTAAACGGTCTTGGATAGTGTCTATTTTGCCGTTAGCTAAGCGAATGACTAGGTGAGGTAACTCTGCCCTAGATAAAGATTTCGGAGTGAGATGGCGGCGGCGACGATTGCGTGAGTCACGGGAGTGCAATTTTCCTGTCGTTGGTGTTTTGGCGGGATCTACTGCACTGACTCCAGAGTTATTTTCATCTTTCGATAGTAGATAACTGGCAATTACCTCAGCCACGGCTTCACTAGCTGCTTCGTTGCTCAAAATATTCACTAAGACAACTTGGATGTTTTGAGTGTCTGTCAATTGCTGCAAGGCATTTTGTAACTGTTGGACTGGAGAGGCGGCGGACAGTACATCCCAACTGGCATAACCGTCTACAATTAAACAGTTTGCTGGCTTACCTTTGGCTTTGTACACTAAATCCAATGTGGCGGCAGCAAGACAAGGACTATTACACAGAATACCAATATTTCCTTGACTATCCGTCCATTGCAGATCCGTTGGTTGGTCAGTGGGTTGGGGGGTGTGGGTGAGGCTTGATGCCAGGTTTGCCAACTCTGATTGGCGTCCCAAAGCGTGATCATTGACAGCAATTTTGCCATCTAGCGCCATGACTTCACCGCTAGCACTGACGCCGAGGGGATTAATTTCAACTAAATCCAGGTCTTTTTGGATCAGAAGTTGATACATTTTCTGGACAATATCGCTGACTGATTCAATCAGATGACCTTGCAGTCCCATTTTGAAGGCTAGACGTCGGGCGTAAAAGGGAGAGAAGTCTTCCTCGACGACGACTCGCTGCATCTGTGCCATGACGTTTTCCACATGGATACCACCTTGACATGAACCCAACAGAACGGGGCGTCTTAAGGTGTAGTCGAGGATAACCGCTAGATAGAATTCTTGTTCAGCATCATAATGGGATTCCGCTAGCAGCACGTTGGGATACTTACCGAGAATGGATAGATTAAAAATAGCCCGTGCGGTGGCGATCGCGTCAATTGTATTTTCCACTGTCCGGATACCACCAGCTCTACCCCGCCCGCCTTTGGGGACTTGGGATTTGAGAACCACGGGATAGGGAATGTCTAACTGCTTGAGATCTCTGGGATGATCGATGCATTGAGAGGGCAAGACGGGAATGCCGATCTCGCGGAATAAGGCTTTGGCTTGGTACTCTAGTAAGTCCATGAATTTAGATGTTCAGCTAAGGGGGTCTTCTTAAAGGGTAAGAACTCTTAGCCTTTAACGTTACAAAAACCTGACTATAACAGGCACTCATTCACCCTGATGGTTGCTCAATCTACCTGAAGTGATTGAGATTGCCAATTAATATGATAAAGTGTTCCTATCAGTTTTGCTCAACGAATCCCCCTGTAGGGTAGCGTAAAAACGGGCAGTCGGGCATCGCCGATGAAAATGCAATTGGTATAATTTTACTCAACTACTGCTTCTTCGATTTCCTAATTCATACTTCATACTGTGTTCCCCATTAGTGATGATAATCCGACGCGCATTACTCCTTATGTAACCTACGCGCTCATTGGTGTTAATATTGCGGTTTTTATCCATCAATTACTCTTAACACCGCCCCAGCTTAATTCATTTTTCCATCTGTATGCAGTTGTCCCCAAAGAGTTAAGCGCTAGCTTTCAGGGAATTCCGGTCAATCAACCCGTGCCAGAATGGTTTACTTTGATCAGTTCTCAGTTTCTCCATGGGGGGTTTTTGCATATTGGCGGAAATATGTTGTTTTTATGGATTTTTGGCAACAATATTGAAGACCGTCTGGGTCATATCAAATATTTTATATTTTACATTGCTTGTGGTATACTTGCCGCTCTGTCTCAGTGGTTTTTCTCCATGGAATCCGGGATTCCATCCCTAGGAGCGAGTGGTGCGATCGCGGGAGTTATGGGTGCTTATATTCTCAGGTTTCCTAGGGCTCAAATCAATACCTTAATCTTTTTAGGGTATTTCGTCACCACCATTCGATTACCTGCTGTTTTATACTTAGGATTATGGTTTGTCCAACAAGCGTTTAGTGGCGTGGCGAGTATCAGTATGCAAACGGATTTGGGGATGGAAACTGGAGGAATTGCTTATTGGGCGCATGCTGGCGGTTTTGTGTTCGGAGCCATCCTGGGTCCTTTATTTGGATTATTGTCTGAAGATTAATTTGTCATTTGTCATTTGTCATTTGTAATGGGTTGAGGATTAGTGATAGAAGTTAATGAATTTGGATTTATTCCCACCCACCCACCCAATTAAATAATTGTTGATTGTAAATAAGGAAATAGACTTGTGGTTCCATTACGTGATGAAAATCCAGTTAAGATTACACCATATATCACATATATCCTAATTGCGGCAAATGTCCTAATTTTTATTTTTGAGCTAACTTTAAGCCCTCAACAACTGGATGTATTCTTCCATCTATTTGCCGTTGTTCCCAAGGAACTGACAGCGAGTTTCAACGGCATTACCGTGCATCAGCCGATACCTGAACCGCTGACGTTAATCACAGCCCAATTCCTTCATGCGGGGTTTACCCATGTGGGATTTAATATGTTATTTCTCTGGATTTTTGGCAATAATATTGAAGAAGAACTGGGTCGGTTCAAGTTTCTGATATTTTATCTAACCTGTGGCGTATTAGCCAGTTTAACCCAGTGGTTTTTCGCCGCCCAATCGGGGATTCCGTCTCTGGGTGCCAGTGGTGCGATCGCGGGCGTGATGGGTGCTTATATTCTTAAGTTTCCCAATGCTAAAGTGGTTACATTAATTCCCCTAGGCTTCTTTTTTACCACACTAAGATTACCATCTGTCTTCTTCCTCGGATTTTGGTTCTTACAGCAAGCGTTTAATGGATTAGCCATGTTAGAAGCCCCAGCAAATGTGGGGATGGAAAATGGAGGTATCGCTTACTGGGCGCACGCTGGCGGGTTTATCTTTGGTGCTATCCTGGGTCCGTTGTTAGGATTATTTTCTGATGATACAAAATCATCATTTGGGGATTCCCAAAATCTTTCTTGAACGTTGAAATAAGTAAGATTAAATACAAGGGTCATGATTGAGTCGGTCAAAGACGTGTTTTGTTCACTTCCAGAATCCGTCAAGGCAATAATCTAGGCATTCCTCTATTTGACAGCGCCCACAATTTTTACTGGATTTATATTGGATTCAGTTTAATTATACTCTTAGGATTATACCGAATCTCTCATCCCAATCCGGTCAATTTTTCTTGGCGAGATTTACTGAGTTACTGTTTACCCGCCTCTATTTACACTCACAAATCGGCAATCTTAGACTATCAGTGTTATTTCATTAATGGACTGATAAAAATTATTATCAGTCTAACGCTTCTGATTAGTGTAACGGAAATAGTAGCGAATTCCGGGAAAATGAAAGAGAGTTAGTCGCTGAATTAAGCCCTCAACTAAAGTTGGGGCTAAAAGCTTAAACCCGTTTAAACGGGTTGAATGATTTACCCGGTAAGCGTGTTACCGAGCGAAGCCGAAGTAAGCCGAAGTAAGCCGAAGTAAGTCTAGGTAAGTCTAGGTAAGTCTAGGTGTTCCCTAATCTCAACCGTTAACTTTAATTGTGTCCACCTACTTAGCCGAGTACCCGATCTGAGAATAAGCATATTGTAGTTATTTATACTCTATTAATTGTTAAATCCAGATAGATTTTTGTGGGATAGTACAGGTTGAAAAGATTTATAAAATCAGTAGTTTAAGAGATAATCCGTCCTGGAGACCTCCGATACTATATAGTAATCCTCCGCAAGGTTGTGGCGATTTTCAAAACTGAAACCCTTGCTGTACTGGGGTTTCAATCCGTTCACTAGAGTAATCCTACTCACGGGGTGACAAGATAGCTGAAGTGTTGAGCTATCCTGCTTTTAGCCCATTTTTTCTCGTCACAGATAGGGTCAAAGATAGGAGTTTGTCTCTGGGGGACCAGCCCCCCAGACCCCCCGATGGGGGACGAGCGCCTCCCCCATACCCCCTGCGCAACGCTTCG
>NZ_JAVKBY010000265.1:0-13747 GCF_040222985.1 Coleofasciculus sp. F4-SAH-05 | reverse complement strand
GAACCTACTCCAGTACAAAGAAAGGCTTTAGATTTATTGGGTGTCAGCCTGATTTGTACCCAGTGAAGCCGAAAGACAAATCGCCCTAAGCCGGGACATGCATACGGTGTAGCGATTTGTCAAAGGGGAACTTCAGGTTAAAGGGTGCACCGGGTTAAAGGGCACACCGGGTTAAAGGGCGCACGCCGTGCGCCCCTACAAATATCGTCCCTGTTTAGACGAGGCGATCGCACGCTTACGACTCCGTAGCCTGTGTAAGGACGTTTATAACTGGGATGTAAAGCGAGAATAATATCCTCTTTGGGTATACCCATTTTTACTAAATCTGATTCTGGGGGTCAAGGCTTTATTGCTTTTGATTTTGTTTCTTGAAAACCCCAAAATTTAGTCTAAAGTCCAGTTTTTGAGTTTTCTCCATAAACTCACCAAGTCATGCCGACGCGACTCCAAAAATGCAGGTAAACCTGAGCGTATAATTCCTCCACTATCCAAGAATGTGTGAGATATTGGGCTTTCATGAGCATCATATTGATTAGGTGTACCACGACAACCAGCAAACTCATGATTCTCATCAACTAGCTGTCCAGACTCGTCATAAAAACATTCAAGTTGTAGGTGATCAGGGGTGGGGATTTCGGTTTCAACGATTCCTGTGTAGCCGCAGTGAAAAACACTACCGTCACCATAAGATCTCCATCCTTCAGGAACTTGATCTGGCAACGATTTTGGGCATTGCTTAGTGGTTTCCTGTGTTTTGGTAGTTTCAACACTCTTAGCATTTTGCTTGATGTAGACATTAGCATATGTATTAATATAGACACAGTTTTGTCCAGGGTCAATTACTTTTATCACCCCTCCAACTTGACAAATTAATGTGTCTGCTTCAGTAAGAGTAAGGATACCACCACTGCCAATTTTGACAGGTTTTCCCCCTAGTTTCCATGGCAGGGGAGTAACTGGTACGCATGGTCCACCAATATTAACGCATACACCAAAAGGCGGGAAATTTACTCCTGGCTTGTTATCGTGGATATTTGCTGCCGGATTTGTGGCGATTACCCGATTGTGAGGCTGGACTGTCAAAAAACTTAGGTTACTACCAAGACTGCATCTCAACATTGCACCGGAACATACTTGCCGTGGCATAAACAATATCCTCCACTAGCTGCGATTCAGGTAAATGTTACCACCACTTTTCACAACAATATCACCTTAAATCAGATTCCTATTCCTGCCTTAGCCAATTCAAACTCGGAGCGATGTGCCGCAGCAAGTGTTTGGCGAACATTTTCGTAAATACCTTTGCGTCCACCCTTACGTCGAAGAAATAGGACAAGTTCCTTTGCTAGCCAGGTAAGACCGGGGCGAAAACCTGGTGGACGTGGAACGTAATCCATGATATTGGAACCCTTGATTGCTTTACGGAGCATAACAGCAGCAAGCTCGCGCAATTGCGGGTTGAGTGATTCGGGTAGAGAAGAATCCGGATAGAATAAATTTAAAACTTCCTTAGCCATTTCATCATTATTTAAAACTTCCTGAACCATTGCATCCTTGATATCGGCATTCTTATTTTTAGCAACACTATTAGCATTCACTATTTGAATTTCAACACTCTTAGTAATTTGATCAATATAGACACAGCTTTGTCCAGGGTCAGTTACTTTTATCACCCCTCCAACTTGACAAATTAATGTGCATGTTTCAGTAAGAGTCAGGATACCAACACTGCCGATTTTGACAGGTTTTCCCCCTGGCTTCCATGGGAGGGGAGTAACTGGTACGCATGATCCACCAATATTAACGCATACACCAAAAGGCTGGAAATTTACTCCTGGCTTGTTATCCTGGATATTCGCAGCCAGATTTGTAGCGATTACCCGATTATGAGGCTGGACTGTCAAAAAACTTGGGTTACTACCAAGACTACATCTCAACATTGCACCGGAACATACTTGCCGTGGCATAAACAATATCCTCCACGAACGACTTTTTAATTAATCTCAGAACCTTGATGACGAAAGCCAGATTTTGTTCAGAGATTATCGGTAGATACCCAAGATTTTATGTTCCAATCTATCACCTCCATTAGTCAAGCCACTCAACGGTATGATTGGGCATAAACTGCTCAAATTATGCAATATTTTATCCATGGCAATCGCGGAATTTTTTTTAAACCCCTTACATAGCAATGGTTTAAAATTATATTACCCCTCATAGCAGCTTATCGGACTTACGCATAGTATATCCCCGTAGATCCGGCTTGGCTAGATCCACCCTTATTCAGATAAATGTTGCCACCACTTTTAACAAAAATGTCACTATCAGAAACAATCTCAACACCCGCTGTTCCATCGATCTTGATCTTGCCCTTAGACTTGAGCGTAATACTATTGTTTTTATCAGACAGACGAACCGAATGACCACCTGAAAGCGTTTCTACTGTAACATCCATCGATATAAGCTGGATTAAACCGGGACAGAAGAAATTAATCAGCTTTCCCGCCTTACCTATGATAAAGTTAGTAACCTTGCCTATGATGATGCTTTTTACGGCATCCATTGCCACCGATTTCAATTGATCATCAAGAGACACATTGCATCCCCCTGGAGTGGCACTTTCCATTTTCTTCGCCGTATCATCGATTAAAAAACGATTACCCCCTGAACTTTGCATAGAAATTCCCGCATTCACCCCACCTTTCGGTGATTCGGCAAACTGTAGCTTATGCCCACTGGGAGTAGCAAAAGTCCGCAAACGCACATTACCATTGCTCACCGTATCATTAATATGTTCGGGCGGTTTATCTTTGCCATTCCATACCCCACCTAATATATAAGGGCGATGAATATCCCCATGCTCAAACCCCACAACCACTTCATCATTCACTTCTGGCAGACAATCATTCCCGCGATTATTGCCAATACCATGTCCCACCACTCTCGCCCAATTACTTTCATGTTCCTCCGTCAAAGTGGGAAACTTTACCCGCACCCGCCCCATATTTTCCGGGTCTTTATTATTCGTCACGATACCCACCAACAGCGTTTGTCCCGGTTCCGGGTGAGTTCGAGGTGAGAATAAGGTACAAAGATTTTCACCCCGTAAACTGCTCACAGTAAACTCTGTGATGTACACCCGGTCTTGCAACAAATGCCGGGTTTCGGTAATATAATACTCGCCACTATATTTACCCATTCCCTCCAGTTGCACCACTCGTCCTGGTCGAATTTCTGGATTACCTTCTCCTCTAGCATCAGCCTGGACAAATTCCCCAGCCAGTTGATCACAGATAGCTTGTGCCATCACCTCTGCTTCTTTCGCCTGAAACATCGGCTGGTCTACTACAATCATCTTAGGGGACGGTGGCTGACCATGAAATGTCTGACTCGTTTTACACCCCTGACCAAAATCCGTTTGAGTCAAAACCTGGGGGGCTGTAGCTGTAGAGACAATTGCTTGCTTCTGGCGATAATCCCATCCCCTCACTTCCACCTCACTCACCTGTTCTCGACTTGTCACCCGCACCTGAAACTGGTGAATCTGTTTTAACCATTTCAGGCTTAATCGTTTACCCACTTGAGGTTTGCGGAAGTAAAGTTTACCATCTTGAACAAACAGTTCAAAACCCAATCGCGCGGCTCGTTCCTGGAAAAACTCGATATTCGTCTGATTTTCCTGAAACACATAGTCATGGGGAATATTACTCTCATCAATCGTCCCCAATTGGATACCGACTTCACCAGCAATTTTCTTAATAATATCGCTATCAGTCATATTTTGAAACGAGCGGTTATAGCGCCCTCGGTGCAAGCGATGGGAGACATCATAACCGCGAATAATTATCGGTGCTTGGGAGGTGTCGCTAAAATGGGTTTCCATAGCGGTAATCTCCACTTCCAGCACATATCCTTGCTTCTGTTGAGCAAACTCAGGGGTAGCGGCGGTACTGGAAATAAATCCAATTTTCACCCACTTGCCAAAAGCAAATAAGTCTTGGTGCTGCCAAGTTTGATCGGTACGGCTACCGGGAAAATAGGGATTATTGATTATTAGGGTGAACATTCCAGGTAGATGCAGGCTTTCTTCCACGCAAACTTCCAGAATATCCTCCATTAAACTTGGGGGCGCTGGCTGCCCTTCAATCTCTAGAAGTAACTGGGCGACGTAAGTTGGTGTACCCATGGTTGATGCACCTTAATCATATATTAGTGATAGACTCAATCTTGCTCAGTCTACCGGAAAAAACAACTCAAAAAAGCGGCTCTCAACAGAGTTTAACTCAATGTCACATTTAATCAATTTTGTTAACAAATTGACTCAAATGTAGTAAGGGAACTTTAGCCCTAGATTCCGTTGGTTCCTTGCGAAGTCGAAACCCAACCGACAACTTAAGTCTGGTGGGCAATGCCCACCCTACGGCTGATGCTAATGAAACCACCCCGCTCGTAGGGGCGCATGGCATGCGCCCATTCCCATGGCATGCGCCCATTCCCCAGTGTGCGGCGATAAATCCCAATATGCGCCCATCAACCTCGACATGAAAAACACACAGCGTTAAAGGGCACACAACGTTAAAGGGCGCACGCCGTGCGCCCCTACAAATACCGTCCCTGTTTAGACGAGGCGATCGCAAGAATACCATATACTGCGATTCCCTGCTGGCGTAATACTTCTGTGGCTGAACGGGCGGTTGCGCCTGTGGTGTAAATATCGTCTAAAATCAGTACGGGTGAATGATGTGAACGTTTGCCAAAACGCTTACCCACAGCAAACGCCTCCGTGAGATTTTGCGATCGCTCTTTTGCAGATAAGCCAAACTGGGCTTCAGTTTCCCGAACCCGTTCTAAACCCTGGGGCTGATAATTATATCCTGTAAATTGACAAAAACTCTCGGCAAGGAGTTCAGCTTGATTAAACCCTCGTTGTCGTCGTTTGCTGGGGTGAATCGGAATGGGTATTACAGTTAACTTTTTTCTCTGTCGCGCCGCCGTAGATTTTAGCCACGCTTCCCCCAACCCGAATCCCAAAGGACGAGCTAACTGGGTATGATTCTCATATTTTAGCGCCGCGATCGCCCGTTTCAATGTGCCGCCATAATGTCCCCAGACAAACACGGGTAACTCTCCTTGCCAAAATTGACTCGGATGCTTCAGTTGACAGCGCTGTAACTGACGCTGACAGTAGGGGCAAAGTTCAGCATCCGTGGCGCGATCGCATAATGGACAGTTTGACTTCAGGAATAAAGACAGTAAGCTATTTGTCAACTGTCCGATTCCTAGTTTCATCTCGCTCGTCTTGTCTTTAAATAACCTCCATAGAATTATACCTTTAGTTTTTCCCCAGCTTCCAGACGTGCCATGGCACGTCTCTACATGGCTCCTCCTGCTCTCTAGTGCCTTAAGCCACATCCAATAAAAACATCGACAAAAACGCTAAATACAACAGAAGGGCAAGCAAAACCACCACAAATGGCGGTGTAAAAATCACCGGAAAACTCGCTTCTTCTAAAAGATTGGGTAAAAACCCTTGATAGCAGATAGTATCGCCACAGGTTCCGTAATTAAATAGAATGACAAACGTTTGCAGCCCAATAATTTTTGACAAAACACCTCGCTTAATTTTTACCTTTGTGCGTCTCTTTGCTGTCCGAGCCGTTGCACTAAAAAACAAAAATATTGTTGTGGTGATGTAAAACAATCCCGCAAATGCAATGTAGAAAAAAATTGACATCCAGCCGCCCGATGTCATAAAAAAGAGTGGAATACTAATTAACGCATAAATCAGGTAAACACTAAAGACAAGCCAGATATTGGTTGTAATCATTGAAGTTATAACCCTTGCAGATTTACAAACAGCTTTGTTCCAGTCTCTATAAAAATTAGAGCTGGATGCAAACAGGTAGAAGCTGAAGCCTGGTTTAATAATTATTTGTACGAGATGCAATACTCATTTATTTCTTCAAGAGAGTGATTACAATCATTTAGCCCATTAGATCTTGCACCATTAGATTATCGTTAGTTCCGCTAGTCTTAAAACCCCAATACTTCGTCAAGTTAAAGGGCTTTATGTTTATACCTACTAATAAACGAACCATTATCCGGAATCACCCTTGATGTGGCGAAGCCGGGGGGCTCCAGGTGCGCGGGTGGCACGTCTGGAAGATGGGGAGTTGTGAGTTATCACCTTACCCTGTTCCCTGTTCCCTGTTCCCTGTTCCCTGTTCCCTGTTCCCTGTTCCCTGTTCCCTGTTCCCTGTTCCCTGTTCCCTGTTCCCTGTTCCCTAGCGAATGACAAATGACTTAAATCGATACTTCTTCAATATCAGCTAAATCAGGCAATAAATCACCATCACCAACAGCACTTTCCCCAGTTCGCTGACAGCGCACCGCAAAGCTACAGTTACCGCATTTACCCGATGATATGGGAACTTGGGGAAACGGGATATGATCATTTTGATAGCGGTGTAACCATCCGGATAGCCGAGTCAGCAACTCCGTTAAATCCGCTCTGGTTTTTTCATGTTGTACTCTATCGTAGGCAAACGTAAGACATTGGGGACGGGGTTGAGACTTAACAAACCAGTACGTCATCGAAATCTGATCAGGCAAATAATCACTGGTTTGAAGCAAAACATATCGGTATAAGCGCGTTTGCCAATCTTTGGCTAACCGATGACGATTTGTCGGTAGAGGATAGGTTTTCCAGTCGAGAATTTGGGCGCTTTTTTCGTCTTCAATAAATAAGTCGTAAATAACCGTTAGTAAATAGCCTTGCATCGTTACCGTGCGACAATGTTCAGCATCCCGAAAGGTTTGAGCATGACGGGCAAATACATCTGGTGCTGCATCCATGAGCGCCGTCACCCAATGATTGAGTTGGGGATTATCCTTCAGCAACGAGTCTATCGGTAATCCGAGTTCTCGTTGTTGCATTAACAGGTGAAAGTAACTTCCCCACGTCAAACGTTCTTGTTGTTCCGGTGAAACAGGACTTCCGCATTGATCCACATAAATATATTGAAATTTACGCGGACAGGTTTCTAACAGATTGAGTTGTCCTTGGGATAAGCGAGTTAGGGAAACCGCCATACTTTGAGCATTCATGGTTTGGTAAGGACAAATACACTGTCTTTATTCCCGCGTCCAATCCGCAGATTTTCGTCGAGATAAGTAATCTCCAACCAGCCCCGTTGCTCTCGACTTTCAATATTAAAATCAAGCGCCTTAAATTTTTTACCCGTTTCAATTTGCTGGATAAAATTAGTCGGAGATTTATAGTCAATTAAGCGTTGTAATCCGACGACAGACCGATCAAAATTAACATTAACTCGGCGTTCGGAAACCGCTTCAAACTGCGCTCCAACACTGATAATTCCCTCCAGATAAGGCAAACTGGAAACCTCGGCAATATTATAAATTTTCGCGTCGGCGGTGCGAACACATTGGTAAATTTGACCCAATTGCCACAGAGGAAACCGACCCAGGTTTAACAAATCGCTACTGGTTGTGTAGAGTAATCGCCAATTCCCTTCCAGTAAGTCCTGCGCTTCCAGTGGACGTGGCGTGGGGTTGCGGTCTTCTATTTGGGCAACGGCTGCCAAAATCGCTGTTTTTTCCGTGTCCGTTGCCAACAACCCCCGATTTTTTCCCGCGATCGCTTCTAATAACGTGGCTTTGCTAACCATCTGTAGTCCTGACAATCCACCGTTAAATATGGTATCATTTTTATCGACTTACTGAAATTTATTATGTATAATCCTTCTTTGCGTGAAGAATCTCGTGAGCAACTGGCTCCAGTCATTTCCGTTCCCCGTGAAACCTCAGTTTTAGAGTGGTTAGAAGCAACGAATCGTCTGCTGGCGCGTGATCCGAGCGAGAAGGAGAGCGGTGATGATGAAGAGGAAATCACTGAATTGATGGGTGCTGATGATAATGACTATGATGACGAGGAAGATGATGATCTAGATGAAGATTAACGGACGGGCATAGAATAGGAGCAACTGGGGCGCTAGGGCGCGATCGCTTAATTCACAGCCCGCGCCCTGATCCCCCAAGCCAGCACCATCAAGAAAGCTAACCCCATGACTCCCGCGATCGGGTTTCCATCTACTCCGGTTATCCAAGGAGACACTTGACCTGAATACTGCACTAATTCTCCCACATTAATCATGTAATAGCCCCAAACCAACCCCGCATGTAACCCAATGGGTAAACCCAAACGCCCTTGTCCTCGTTTTGCCCAAACTAAGGTTAATCCCAACAGCACTAATCCGGGAAATCCTGGTAAGGTGCGAATAATTTCTCCGAGAGGTTTGAGAAAATGCAGTGTGGCAAAAATTAGCGCATCTGCCCAAAGAGATATCTTGAGAGAATAGTCTCGTTCTAACTCATCCAATAACCAACCCCGAAAGACTAACTCCTCCGCTAAGCCAATACCCAGAGCGCTAACTAATCCTTCTAAAATGATCCGCCTCAATTGTTCTGGAGGATGTTGAAATGTTAGCCACCCTAATCCCCCCTCTAACGCAAACAAACTTAAGGTAAACAACAGCCCAATACTTAACCCATTGAGCAAGTCTATTCCATTGCGCCGAGAGGAGTATAACCCATACTGCTTTAACAGTTGAGGTTCTCCATAAACGAACTGTCCCCAAACGTGTAGTAGCCCTAAAAATTCCCCAAACAATAGCGCCATCGTCAGAATAGTGACGAGGTTTGAGTCATCAACTAAAAGGTAGATTGGCGCGGCTAACGGTAACCAAAATAACCCTAAGGTAACAACAAACAAACCCAGCCGCATAGGTGCTGGGTATTGTGCCAATTTCGGGAGGTTCAGTCTCAAAATCTTCAGAGCTTAAGTTTCCCTATTCATCCGGTTCAATCGTACTGGTTAAGCCGTGATTCTTTAAGGTTTCACAATAGAACTCTGCATGTTCCAAAGCGCAGGTAATGACTAGAGCAATTCCTGAGTTGTGGGCTTCCATCATAATATTGACAGCTTGCGGCTGAGTCAAACTCGGTACCGTCTGTATCAAGGCTTGCACCACATGTTCCATCGGGTTGAAATCATCATTGTGGAGCAAAACACGATAGCGAGGTGCGGGTTTCCGAACAGTTGATGTTGAACGCTTCTCAATCGTTTCCACAGACACGGCTAGGCTTCTCCCTCTCGTTCTAGTGTTTACAAAAAAATAGTTGCTGGGGTACGGTTCCCCATTTTAGCTTTTTCTTTATATTACTCAACAATTATGATCGCCATCACCCGATTTGGCGAGTAGAGATAGCCGAATCTTGACTCAATCCCCCACTCCTTATAGTCTTAATGTGTGACTAAATAACGTAAAATATCACACAAACTCATATTGAAGCTCAATGGCACGCTCCAGTCAGGATTTTTGGATCGCCTCCATCATTAATATACATCATGATATACCGTAGGGTGGGCATTGCCCACCAACCAAAATTTCAGTACCATTCCATTTAAACGATGCCAGTTTTGGGAGGTATTGGAGACAATAATCATTCTTGGGATAAAACATTGCGAATCGCTTGTGAATCCTGCTCTAAATCATCTTCAGTGTAGGGCAAATAGGCTTTTTCACGCTTTAGAAATTCATAAGTTTCCCAACGGGATGAGAAGTTAAGCATTTGGCGGACTTGGGCGGCTCCAATCTGTCCTTTGCGATAGTTATCAGCCACGATAAGTTCTAAAATTCGGCTGGAAATGTTGGCAGATTTTAGTTGTAGTTGATTGGCGATTTCGTCAGGAATTTCGATCGTGATTTGCATGGTAAGCTTTTAATTGAATTTGTAGGGTTTAAGGTGATTCTTTTCTACGTCGTCCACTTCTATCCTTGGGCGCAAAATGAAGCATGACTGGGATATGTCTGACATGAAAGGCTTGACCTGATCGTTCATGTCTATGAGTTGATATAAAAGCTAGGCTTCTAATGTGGCAAGGTCTAAAACTATAATCTGCTAAGCTTTTTTCAAGCAAGTAATTTTGCCATTTTTCCATGATTGAGCTGGCATCTTCATCACGGATATAAATTAATAAACCGCCATGTTCTTGATTAGAATCGCCACTTGAGTATCTTGTAGTGAGCTGTAGAAAACCTTCCCACAAATAATTGTTGTCTTTATAAATCTTTGCTTCTCCAAGCCACAAAAAACCATTCTTTCTAACAGTAATGTCAACATGACCACCGCTTTTCGTGTCATGTGATGCATTATACCCGAAATTACGCAATTGATTCACGATGTCTATAGTCAATCGGTCTTCTGTGTCATTTTGGCGCAGTTCAGGATTTTCTTGAATTTGATAGATTACTTTATCTATGTCTTCGTAGAAACCTCTGATAAAATCATATTCAAAGCCTAAATTATTTGCTTCCTTAGCTTGCTGATCAATTCCGTAGTTGTAGAATCCATAGCGTGATTGAATCGCATCAATTGCCCAAGATACTTGCTCTCCCACTTCAGTTGGCAGTAGCTTAACTAAGTCAGGCAGATAGCTAGCCATAGCTTGGTGTTCAACTCCTGCTAAAACTATTGCTACTCTATTCTTAAAATAAAAATCTGTATGGCTATAGTCATTAATATTTTTAAGGATAGAGATAAGTTGTGAAACTATCTCTAAATTACCTAGAGAAACGAGAGTATCGATAACTTTATTATTAGATGATATTTGACTAGGATCTTGCAGTAACTCAATTAATTCTGGAACAACTTCTTGCTTGCCAAGTTTCCCTAATGGAACAGCCGCAGCTTTAACGCCTTTGTGCAATGATGAAAATAGTCCTCGGATAACCTCTTCTGTGTTAAATCTCCCTAGTGCATCTGCTACTTGCTCTCTAACTTTTCTAGAATTGCGTTCTAACAACCATGCTTCAATTGCTTCATTATCTCCGAGATTATTGAGTGTTTCATAAGTCATTCCACGAATAGTAACTATAAAATCCTCTTGCACTTTGAAAGGTATTTCGACACTTTCAGACGAATCATCTGAAGGATAGTAATGCCGCAATGCTTTAAGGAGTTCTGGAATTGCTTCTTGATACCCCAGAAAACCTATCCAAGCAACCGCTCTTTGGGCAATATCTATATTTGAGTGTTTCAGAAATTGTCGTAGCTTTGGCAATGCTAGCTTAGAGCGTGTCCTTCCCACAAGCTCGATTTGTAGCCAATCCGAAACTTCTGCCTCATCGAATAATTTAGCTACACTCACTAATTCAATGGTTTGTTCCTGAAACTGCGGTTTCACTTCCCCCGCTAGCCTTACACCTAACATCAAATCCACATCTAGTGCCAGCTCTATTATTTTTATTGCATGGGTTTCAGTAATTTCTGGTAGCCCAAGCATAATGGCAATTGGCTCTGTCCATTTCAGATAGTTGAGATAATCATGCTGAAATCTCTTGCCACTATTCTCATCTTTGAGAAAATCAGGCAAATTTCGACGAAGCCATTCTGCTACATAGTATTCCTGAAGTAACTGATGACAAAATACAATCTCACCTTTGCCTCTGCTCTCTACCAGGAGATGATGCCGAATCAAATTATTCAATAAGGATTCTGACCCTATAATTTCAATTGCAGTTACTCTGGAGATAACAAAATTTTCGGCTCTTTCATCCGACATCATTTCGGAGGCTAAATTCTCTAGTCTAGGAACCCATTCCTCACCGTCTTCATCTGATATCCTTCCTTCCTCATAGAGTCTATCCTGATAGAGGCGTACAAATTCGCGAAAAGCTTCTCCTATGCTAAAGCTTTCTAATTGAGAGGATGAATTGACTTGCTGACAGACTGTAGTCAGCATCCACATAACAAAAGGTGTGTAGTCTGATTGCCGTGCGCGATTCAACCATCCTTGTAACTTTTGTCGATCACCCGGTAATACTCGTT
This sequence comes from Coleofasciculus sp. F4-SAH-05, assembly GCF_040222985.1. Taxonomy (NCBI): domain Bacteria; kingdom Bacillati; phylum Cyanobacteriota; class Cyanophyceae; order Coleofasciculales; family Coleofasciculaceae; genus Coleofasciculus; species Coleofasciculus sp. F4-SAH-05. The sequence continues at coordinate 1,837 of NZ_JAVKBY010000265.1, read as the reverse complement.
CCTCAAGAAATCGCTGTCTATCTTTGGGCGCGATTGATTGAATCTCTAGTTGCGTTTTTATACCTAAATTCCGATATCCTAAACCTCGCGTCGTAAAGACGATAGAAATTTGTCTTTTATGACACCTATCCCAAAACTGCCTGATATCTTTCCACGCTTCCTTACTTGTAGACAGCTCATTCAACCCATCCACAAGTAACAAGAATATTGGCTCCTGGAAAAGATACTGTTGAATTTCCGCAAGTTCTAGAGAAAGTCCCCAGCTCTCTTCCAAATCCTTGCGAATGAGATGAACTATCCCAGAGTAATCATCCGAGGGAACTTTATAGTCTTTTAGCTGAACTAGAATTGGAATTTTGGCTGATGAGTCACCCTTGGCTTGCTCTACTAATTCCAGCAGGTATCGAAGCAGCGTTTTGGTTTTTCCCGCTCCCGGTTGTCCAACTAAAAAGACGTGTTTTTTGTCAGCAATATACTGCTGAAGCGCTTGGATTACTGGTAAGGTAGGCTCGATATCGGGAGAGTTTTCAGATGAACTCCCTCTAGTCGGCTGAGGTTTTACCTCCTTTACACGCAGATTAAAGTCGAACGGATCTGACTGCTCCCGCTCGATATCTGTCAAAACGCTATGTTTCCACCACCTCTGGTAGTAGGAATGGATGCATTCTAGATAGCTCTGAAACTCGCTAGGGGCAATCATGGGAAAGTGATGTTATATCCATCTTAAGAGTAATGGCATACTCCTTAAGTCTGGTGGGCAGTGCCCACCCTACGGTATATCCAGGGTTTCGACGATCCGAAAAGGCAAATTTTCAGTGCCATTGATCTTAAGAGAGTCTTCTCTATGATAGGCTGGCTATCTGGCATAATGCCTCGATGATTAAACTGGAGACAGTTAGGAAACTGTTTGTGATGGTGAATAGCTGTAACAACCCAAGCCGCAGGGTGTTCCAACCCAAAAATTAATCTTACCCAAATCACCCCTAACTCTCATAAGTTGCCCAGTATCCGGTTCATGCAGAAGTGCGCGATCGCACACTTCTAAAGCTACAACGAGGTGAATCTATGATCCAAGCCTTGCAACCGCCGATTACGTTTGATGAGTTTATTGAGTGGCTACCAGAAACCCCTGAATGCTGCTATGAGTTACACCATGGGGTAATTGTTGAGATGCCAAAACCGAGAGGTAAGCATTCAAAGTTGTCAGGGGATTTAGCTTACAACCTAGGCACTGCAATTCGTCAAGCTTCCTTGCCCTATTTTATTCCTAAAGAATGCATTGTCCGTTCTCTGGATGGTACTTCTGGATATGAACCAGATGTCATTGTCCTAGATGAACCTGCACTGATTGATGAACCGGATTGGGAAAGTGGTTCTATCATCACTCTGGGCAAATCGATCAAGATGATTATAGAAGTTGTTTCAAGCAACTGGCGGGATGATTACTTGATTAAGCTGGGAGAGTATGAAGCCTTGGGTATCCAGGAATATTGGATTGTGGATTATGCTGCATTGGGTGGGCGACGCTTCATTGGCAATCCCAAACAACCTACTTTAACAGTCTGTCAATTGGTAGAGGGGGAATACGAGTTACAGCAATTTCGAGCAGGCGATCGCTTGATATCGCCCACTTTACCCAACCTAACGCTGACTGTTGATCAGGTTTTTGCGGCAGCCCAGTAGAGCGCGATCGCTCTTTTGAACGAAAGTTGAGCGCAGTCCCTATCTAGAATCTTTGATTTAGATGGGGTTAGCGAAACAAAATAGTTGTTAAGTACCCAATAATACTATACAATAGTATCAGGTACGGCGGCAGTTTTTTAACTTGTTCGGCACG
>NZ_JAVKBY010000263.1:0-4733 GCF_040222985.1 Coleofasciculus sp. F4-SAH-05 | reverse complement strand
CAAAGCCTTTATATAACAAAAGGTTTGGGCGTTATCTGGATGTTTTTCTCAATTTTGAATAGCTGAGGCGCTACAATTATTATGGGGCTTGGTTTTTGATTGTTTAAACTGATAGTTTAGCATAGTAACTCCGGAAGAACCGAAATCGACGGGCAAAAACGCTTCTATAACCTACGAATTGAATCGCTGCAAGAAACCATTGAAAATCAGGAATCTCGCATTGAAAATCTCTCCAAACAACTGGATGCGGCGCTGAAACAGGTGCAAGATTTAGCAGTTAAGGCAATTGAAGGAACCTCAAATTCCAATTCTTATCAGGCGCTGAAAGAAATTGCATTAGAACAGGCTAAAGGGCAAACCAAGACGAAGTAAACAAACAGATAATACCACACTAGAATTTGTAGAGACGTTCCATGGAACGTCTCTCGCCTTGCTGAAACATGATACCCAATCCGCCTTTGTAACCTTTATACCTTGAGTCCTGTTGCCTGTTGCCTGTTGCCTGTTGCCTTGTCCCTACCATCTATTTAGTTGACCCAGATTTAGTCTGATTGGGCGATGGACACGAATATGGTCTAATCTGGGTTTGGTAATTTGTGAAAAATCTTGAGGAGAGAAATTTGGAGCGAACATTTTTGATGATTAAGCCAGATGGCGTCCAGCGTAATCTGGTGGGTGAAATTATCCAACGCCTGGAAACCAAAGGCTTTACCCTGGTGGGACTCAAGCTGATGAGTGTTAGCCGGGAACTGGCTGAACAACACTATGCGGTTCACAAAGACAAGGGGTTTTTTGCTGGACTCATCAAATTCATCACCTCTGGTCCTGTTGTCGCCATGGTTTGGGAAGGGGAGGGGATTATCGCTTCTGCTCGGAAAATCATTGGTGCAACCAATCCCCTCAGTGCTGAACCGGGAACGATTCGGGGTGATTTTGGCGTTACGGTTGGTCGCAACCTGATTCATGGTTCCGATGGATCAGACACGGCTAAAGAGGAAATTAAGCTTTGGTTTAAGGAAGAGGAACTGGTAAGTTGGCAACCAACCATCAATCCTTGGATTTACGAGTAAGGATGTGATCCGTTTATTGTTTGTCGGGGTACGATAGAGTGTACTTCAACAATAACAGTAATAGGATTGACGCATAGTCTCATGTAGGGTGGGCATTGCCCACCCTACCTCTATAGTTTAAATCCTCAAATTGCGTAAATCCTAAGTGATAATAAAAAAGGGAGTCTTTCTCAAATGACAGTGAGTCCAAATTACGCCTATATCTCTCCAGAAGACTATTTAGAAGGAGAGAGAGTGTCCCCAATCAAGCATGAATATATTCGTGGGGAAGTTTATGCCATGGCAGGTGCTAGTAAAGCCCATGTGACTATTGCAGGCAACCTATTTGCGATGCTAAGAAGCCATCTGCGGGGGAGAGGTTGTATCCCTTACATGGCAGATATGAAAGTCCAGATTGAAGCGGCTAGTATTTATTACTATCCCGATGTCACGGTAACTTGTGATGAACGGGATAATTCTTCCTCTGACGAAGACTTTATTCGCTATCCTTGTTTAGTCGTTGAAGTCCTATCTCCTAAAACCGCCGCTTTTGATAGAGGGGATAAATTTGCCGACTACAGAACTATAGACACTCTAGAAGACTACGTACTAATTAATCAAGAACGGATTAGTGTAGAGTATTTTCGGCGTAATTCTGAAGGACTTTGGGTTCTCCATCCCTATAGTCAAGGGGAAGAAGTTCACTTGGCTAGTGTTGATTTTCACTGTCCTATTGAAGCGTTGTATGAAGATGTGATGGGACTTTAAGTAGAGACGTTGCATGCAACGTCTCTACAAACCGCTATTACGCTTACTGACGATGCATCACATACTGGCGTCAAAGATGATGGCTGGATTCCTGTTCACCGACTAAGGTAAACTGCATATCCCCCTCACGGCTGAGAGATAGAATCAAGAAACGAGGCATCGTGGTTGCCAATCGGCGATTCTATCGACTATGACTCCCAACCGTTTTGTGTTCTATCTCAAAGTTCAGCGCATCGAACAGGCTTGTCTGTTTGAGTTGTCTTGGGGGCGAGGACAACTAATTGGTGTGACTGTACCTTATCCGGAAACTCTAACTACCCTCTATCAGGAGTGGAGTAAGGTTTATCTGAGTTTCTATAAGCAAGCGCTGCGAGGGCGGGTGTCTCAAATGGGGAACTTGAGCAAACCACCCGTCGATTGGCACGCGAAACTGGTTCAAGCTGAGGCAAAGTTACTCTACGAGTTTCATCAATGGTTGCGGCGAGGGGAGTTGTTTGAACTTCGTTCTCGTATCGTTCAGGCGGTTCGAGATCAGGGGATGAAAGATACTACCCCGATTATCGAAATCTTTCTCACCTGTAATCCCCTAGAACTCGCCCGATTACCCTGGGAAGCTTGGGAAATTGGCACGGAGTTTGCGGTACCCTCTCAAATTCATATCCTGCGGACACCTCTGACAATTCAAGGCACCACTGTGACACCCAGGCGGCGGCGACGGGCGCGGGTTTTGGTGATTTGGGGAGATGATACCGGATTAAATTTTAAGGCGGATCAAGAGGCGGTGCGATCGCTCACGGGAATTGCTGAGATTGTGTTTGTCGGTTGGCAACCTGGACAGGAGGGGAATGCATTAAAAACGGAAATTGTCAAGCAAATTACCGATGAACGGGGCTGGGATATCTTATTTTTTGCGGGTCATAGTAATGAAACTATATTAACCGGAGGAGAGTTTGCGATCGCGCCAGGAGTGTCTCTGAATTTCAGTGAAATCGCCCAACCCCTGAAAATCGCCAAGGAACGCGGCTTACAGTTTGCCCTATTTAACTCCTGTAATGGACTCAGTTTAGCCAATTCCCTGATTGATTTGGGCTTTCCTCAGGTGGCGGTGATGCGAGAACCGATTCATAACCAAGTCGCCCAAGAATTCCTGGTGCAGTTTCTGCAACGGTTAGCCCAGTTTCATGATGTGCAAGACTCCCTGCGGGAAGCGTGTCGGTATCTCAAATTAGAAAAGCATCTCACCTATCCCAGCGCCTATCTGGTTCCCTCCCTATTTCGCCATCCTGACGCGCCCCCATTTCGCCTAGAACCCACAGGCTGGAAGCAACAGGTTAAGCGTTGGTTACCGACGAAACCCGAAGCGATCGCACTTTTGGTTCTCATGTTTCTTAGTTTACGCCCTGGGGTGCAAGATTTTCTCCTGGAACGGCGGGTTTGGATGCAGTCGGTTTATCGGAATATCACTGAACAGATTCCTACAGATAAATCTCCCCCTGTTCTGTTAGTGCATATTGATCGCGAGTCTCTCATTCATGCCAATATTGATGCACGCCGCATTAATCCCATTGATCGCACCTATTTAGCCCGTCTTATTGATCAGCTTACTGCATTAGATGCCAAAGTGATTGGCTTAGATTATCTCCTGGATAGTCCCACCGATGAAGATGACGTTCTCGCCCAATCTATTCGTCATACCATCGACAAAAAACAAACCTGGTTGGTATTTGCGGCGGTAAAAACCGGAAACGAAGAACTAGGAATAATTGATAGTATCGCTCACCCCAATTGGAGTTTAGAGGCTTATATTAATGCGCCGCTTTGGTACAATAAACTTCTCCCCCCTAATACCAATTGTGCGGATAGTTGTTCCTTTGCCTATTTATTAGCCCTCGCCCACGCCGCCAATCAAGCCCCTAATCCGAATTTACCCCAACCGCAGCGATTAACCGAGACGGATTCATCGGCAAATTTCCGCACCCGATTCATTCACTATTTAGACAACAATCCCGCACCCAATCCCCTCACCGACTTTTTGCATCCGTTGCGCCTTCCGGCAATGACTAGCCTATCGCGAAATTTCCAACAACTTTGGTTATATCCAATTCTTGATTTTTCCATTCCCCCCGATTATGCTTATCAAACAATTGCCGCTTGGGAGTTACTGGAAAATACTGATAACGCACCAACACCGGAACAATTAAACCAGCAAGTTGTCCTGATTGCGGCGGGCGGATATGACCAAGCTGGGGTAACTGATGGAGGGAGTGATAACTTTCCCATTCCTATGGCTGTATCTTATTGGCGCTCGCAAAATCCGCACCTGAATTATCCCCCTGTATATACAGGGGGTGAATCTCATGCCTATACCATGTACCATTTATTAAGCCAGCGATTAGTGATTCCAATACCAGATTTGTGGATGGTTGGTATTGCGGCATTTCTCGGTAAAGGAATGGTGTTACTCATCAGTGAACGCCGACAAATTTGGACAGGACAATGGTTGCTACTATTAACCAGTGCCACCGCTATTTATGGAATCATTGGCTTACAGGTTTATATTTCTGCTGCTTTATTAATTCCTTTCTTTTTACCCTCAGTTACAATTTGGATTTACGCCTTACCTGTGTTTTTGAGACGATTAAATAGGGGCTGCTGAATAAGTGGAGAGGTGAGGGGGAGCAGGGAGAGCAATGTAGAGACGTAGCATGCTACGTCTGGAAGCAGGGGGAACGAGGGGGGTTGGGTGTCGGACGGGGGATCGAAACAGGGGGGCTTTATTGACACTCCCACGGCTTAAAGCGCGTGGGATTCTACATTCATCGTCAGAACTTGCTCTACCAGGCTTGCGCCAAGTAGCGTAGAGGCTCCAACTCCTGTAGCGTTACTTCGGGATTGCCCATCCCTAGATTTTGCCTT
>NZ_JAVKBY010000262.1:0-21147 GCF_040222985.1 Coleofasciculus sp. F4-SAH-05 | reverse complement strand
GAAAATATGCCGACCTATAGGGTGTGATTTAAGATTCTGATCTCATCAGGAATAATGCTAATTGTCCCAACTTTGAGCGAAAGTATTGTCGTGGTGAAAATAAGCATCAAACCACAAAGAGACGGACGCGATCGCGCTTTTTGTGAACCGATGCGGGGAACGTATAATTGAAGCGACAGCACACTATATTTCCTCAAAAGCGGGTTGGAGGAAAATAATCCTAAATAATCCTATTGGAGGGATTGACATATCCCATGGTTTTCCCTTAGACTTACTTCATAATGGGAAAATATGCCGACCTATAGTATAGGGTGTGATTTAAGATTCTGCACTCATCAGGAATAATGCTAATTGTCCCAACTTTGAGCGAAAGTATTGTCGTGGTGAAAATAAGCATCAAACCACAAAGAGACGGACGCGATCGCGCTTTTTGTGAACCGATGATGCTAACGTAGAATTGAGACGGCAAAGCACTATATATATTGTCTCAAAAGCGGGTTGGAGGAAAATAATCCGATTATAAGTATTGACAAATATCGTGATTGTCTTGTAGACTTATTTTATAATGGAAAAATGTGGCGTCATATAGGGTGTCATTTCCGATTCTGCTCTCATCAGGAATTAGGCTAATTGTCCGAACTAAGACACAAAGACCTGTATAGGCTGTAGGGGCACGGCATTGCCGTGCCCCTACCCCAACCCGCAATTGTTACAATAGAATGTTCGTTTAGATAACGGCATTCAGAGAGAATTGGTACGACGAAGAGTTGATGGGTTCAGTACTATCGCGAAGCCCACCCTTACTATAATCATTATTACCTGCCCATACAATATAAAGTGCGTCAGGATTAGCCGATGTTTGAGCAACATTCAGGTCATTAATAAAACCGTTAATCTCGGTGAGAAAGTAAGGTGAACTTTACGCCTAATATTGTTTTACAACTTCATCGTGACCTTTACCAGTTTGCGGTCAATACAGGTGGGCGCTGGAAAACGGTAGATAACGAAATTAGTGCTACCTAACCCAGATGTAACTAAACCCGCCCCAATCCAATGCAAAAATTAACCAGACAATTAATTCAGATCTCCCCCATCTTAAGCTGGGTTCGTCGTAGGCACGAAGCGTGCCAGAAGCGAAGACAGCGCTTACTACAAACTCTAAAATCGATAACTCAACACTTTAATCATCGCACCATCCTGGGGTAAATCCGAGGGTTTCAACGTCAGGGTATCACTACTAACCCGACTTACAGGCATTTCCTCCATCACCGTTAAAAACTCATCCACGGGTTCAATCCCATAGTCCCCCTGACAGGTTTCATCCGCGGCTTGGGTACGGAAATGAGTTGGGATTACCATCTTCGGATTCAACACCGCGATCGCGTCTTTCGCCTCCCTTGGATTATAGGCTTTAATACTGCCGCCCACAGGCACAAATGCCACATCTGGACGCCCCATGAGAATTTTTTGCTCAATTTCAATCGGTGCAGCTGCGCCACCTAAATGGAGAAGTTTAATCCCACTTTGCTCCCATTGCCATGCCACATTATTCCCCAATCGACGTCCCCCGTGGCGATCATGAGGAATACTAATCCCTTGGAATCGAATCCCCCCAATCTGATAAACTCCCGGTTGAAAGAGGATACGCGGATTTCCTGGCAATCCCTCAGCCGCACCTTCATCCAACAACTGAGAACTAATTAAAACCAAATCAGACTCCACTTTTGGCGGACGATAACCTGCGGTACAGCCGACTGTCCGAAACGGATTCACCAAAATCCGTATTCCCCCACCTGTAAACAAAAAGCAGGTATGTCCTAACCACTTAACTGTCAACGTTCCACTCGCCGACTGCGCCGCCGACTGAAATTGTGCAGCCAATGTCGTTCCCAAAGTCCCAAGCACCCCTGCACCCACGTAGCGCATCAACTGTCGCCGTTTCATCGTTAGTTAATCAATACTCCTCAAACTTAAGCTAGAACCATGGGGTTTTGAGTCGATGCTGGAAAAGAAACTAGGAAATTTTGCAATAACTGTTTACCGCAATCGGTCAAAACACTCTCTGGATGAAATTGGACGCCTTGGAGGTGGGGATAGTTCCGGTGTCTCACCCCCATAATTGTGCCATCCTCTACCCAAGCGGTAATTTCCAGCACGTCTGGACAGGTGTCTCGTTCAATTACCAGACTGTGATATCGAGTGGCGATAAAAGGATTGGGCAGATTCTGGAAAACACCGACGCCGGTGTGATAAATTTCCGAGGTTTTGCCATGCATCAACAGGGGTGCGGAGATAATGTTGCCGCCAAAGACTTGACCAATACTTTGATGACCTAGACAAACACCTAAGATGGGTACAGTTGCACCAAGTTGGTGAATTAACTCACAGGAGATCCCTGCATCATCCGGGCGTCCGGGTCCTGGGGAAATCACTATCCCATCAGGATTTAACTGGCGCAGTTGATCCAGGTCAATTTGGTCATTACGGTAAACCTGAATATCAGTGGCAATGGGCAATGTGAACCCAAGTTCCCCTAGATACTGCACCAAGTTATAGGTAAAACTGTCGTAGTTATCTATGACAACAATCAAAATTTACACTCCTGGGTATCTTACCCTAACCACGACAAACCATTACACTTTAATTTAGGTTAAAAAAATAGCTTAGCGCATCAGTAACAGGATGCGAGTCACCAAGGGCGGTAAAAGTAGGGAACCAGCAACGAGTAGGGCTGCGATCGCGGAGATGAGAACAGCACCTGCCGCACAGTCTTTGGCAACTTTTGCCAGCTTATGATAAGACTGTTTAACCGTTAAGTCAACCACCGCCTCAACTGCTGTATTCAGCAATTCCAGGGTCATCACTAGCCCACTAGTCAAGCCAATCACCGCAATTTCTACAGGCGGCAACTCTAACAAAATCGCCAAAGTGATTGCTACTGTGCCAATCAGGGTATGAATGCGAAAGTTCCGTTGGGTGACAAAGGCATAGCGAACTCCCGCCCAAGCATATTTAAAACTGACCAACAGGGTTGGGGCAATGCACCAAGCCAAGTCTCGTTTAAATCTCTGATTCTGGTCAGACTCTGGCGGATTTGGCAGTGACAAATCATGCACTATCGACCGGGAACTTGGAACCAAGTATTGAGAATTGGGAGAGTGAGTATTGTTATAAACCATGGGAATTGAATTCCATTGCTAGTAATGAACTGACACCGAATCCAGTGTCATTATACGGGTAACGTCAAGTTGACAATCTGGAGTAAAGCCTGCTGCTGGTTTAGCATTCGCTGTAGGCTTTCCTCATCCGGATGATCCCACCCTAAAAGATGTAGCAACCCATGGGTTGCTAACCAAGACAGCTCTATACTCAAGGGATGACCTTGGTGTTGGGCTTGGCGATAAGCGGTTTCCACTGAAATGACGATATCTCCCAGGTAGACTGATTCAGCCGCTTGCATATCTGGAGGTATCTGAGGCGAGTCTACCTCTAATGTGGCGAAGGAGAGTACATCAGTGGGTTGATTTTTGTGGCGGAACTGAGAATTAAGTGCCTGAATTTCTGCGTCATCAGTCAGGCGTAGTGTCAATTCATACGCCGACGCTGGCGGACTATCGGGGTGCAGTGTTTCTAGCCATTGGCTGAACCAATGTTCCCAAGTAGAGGTGGAAATTGGGTTCGTCAGGGAATTCGCTTCCGGAGTCGCTGACTGGGAGGCTTCAAAGAAACAATCCTGCACTATTAGTTCGATATTCACTTGTGCCGCCTCTGTTGTGAAATGAGCTGTGAGATGAGCTATAGGAACGTTAACCAGTCAGGTAAGCTAAACCAATCAGCACAGCTAATAGACCCACGGTGGTTAGAAAAAAGTGTTGTAATGACTTGCCTCCTTTACGCACCATGTTACGCATCGCTAATTTTACGTAACTGGGTTTCGGTTCATTCAAAGCGGCGTTGGGTGTTAACTGTTCAGCAAACGGCGGCTTCGCTGTATCCGGGGAGGTTGAAGATTGACTCATTGGTAGTTTTGATTTGATGTTAAAGGCTATTCTATCGCTTTTATTTACATAATGTAACAAATTGTTATTTGTCATGCGTCATTCGTCGAAGAATTATTGCACTCTATCGGGGCGGGTTTAGTGATATCAGGGTGTCAACCAAACGCCAACGGTAAAACCCGCCCCTACACTACAATAGACGTTCCAATTGCTTCCCCATCTTCCCCATCTTCCCCATCTTCCCCATCTTCCCCATCTCCTGATAACTGATAACTCCCCCACCTGTCTTGATCAGGTCAATTGATTTTCCTGACGTAGGTAGGCTTCGATAAAGGGATCGAGAGTCCCATTCAGGACATCATCAACGCCTGTGGTTTCCACATTCGTCCGCAAGTCTTTCACCAACTGGTAAGGGTGGAAGACATAATTGCGAATTTGATTCCCCCAAGCGGCTTCAACCATATCGCCTCGGATTTCGGCAATTTCCTGAGCGCGTTGTTCTTGGGCAATCACCAATAGCTTGGCTTTCAGCAGGGCGAGGGCTTTTTCCTTATTTTGGAGCTGCGATCGCTCCTGGGTACAGCGCACGGCAATGTCTGTGGGAATATGCTTAACCCGAACGGCGGTTTCCACTTTATTGACATTTTGACCGCCCTTACCCCCAGAACGAGAGGTGGTAATCTCTAAATCCGTTTCAGGTATATCTAGGTCTACATCCTCGTTCAGGATGGGCATAACCTCAACCCCAGCAAAACTGGTTTGCCGTTTCCCGTTGGCGTTATAGGGAGAAATTCGCACGAGTCGGTGAGTTCCTTTCTCAGCTTTCAAATAGCCATAGGCGCGGAGTCCCTGAATTTCTAGGGTGGCTGACTTAATCCCCGCTTCATCTCCTTCCGAGAATTCTGCCAACTGCACTTTATACCCTTGGTTTTCTGCCCAACGGGTATACATCCGCAGCAGCATTTGCGCCCAATCTTGGGCATCTGTTCCGCCAGCCCCAGCATTAATCGCCAGTACCGCACCATTGGCGTCATAAGGACCCGATAGTAGCTGTTCTAATTCCCAACGGTCAAGTTCGCGATTCAGCTTGACTACATTGGTTTGAGCTTCTTGCAGCAGTCCTTCGTCGGTTTCTAGTTCCAGCAATTCCAGAACCGCTTTTGCATCCTCTAGATTACTTTTCCACTGCTGGTACTGCTGCAAATTCAATTTCAGGTCATTCAGCTTTTGCAGGGTTCGCTGAGCGAAGGTTTGGTCATCCCAAAAATCCGGTTGAGCCGCTTGTTGCTCTAAGTCTTTAATTTTGGCAGTCAGTGCAGGTACGTCAAAGATAGTCCTGGGTTTTTCCCAGGCGAAGGGACAAGGTTTCGACTTCGCGTTTAATCTCTACAACTTCCATATTTTTTTGTGCTGGTACTTTACTCCCTTTAATCAATTGTAATCAGAAAACTTAATTACATCAGACCAATGACAGGTATCCCACGCCTTAAAAGTCGTGGGATAAAGTGAGTCAGTTAGTCGCGATTAAAGGCAATCAACAACCGCAAAATAAAGATAAACAGGTTGATGTAGGTCAAATACATCGACAGGGCGGCTGGCAGATACTGATCATTGCGATAGGTGCGGGGCAAGATATAGAAATCCACCACCGCCGCACCAACAAACAGTAAAACGCCAATCCCAGAGATGCCAATTTCTAGCCAGCTAGGGGTATAGACGCCAAAAAAGCTTAAGACGAGCTGACCCACCAACACTACCAACAAGGCAATAATACCCAGTTGCACGGTTTGGGTTAACGCCATCCCATCTTGGTCCGAAAGATTCGAGCCAATTTGACGGGCAGCGACAAAAGTGACACCACAACCGAGAGCGGCGATGCCAATTCCTGAAACCCCCACCCCTGATGTGCCAAGGGCAACGTAGACGATACCACTGAGGGTGTAGCCGGAGAGCAGGCTATAGGTCGCCAATAGAGGCAATGCTGCACTGTTATTGCCTTTCTCCGCCACACCACGAGCGACGAAGAATAGGACTAATTCAGCAATCAGGGCAACCCAGAAGGTTGTCATGAATAACCCGGGGTTGGTGGTAAGGACATTCAAACCACCATAAGTCCCGACAGCCGTTAAAACTAATCCACCACCGACGTAGGGCAGGGCGTTGGCTATCACATTTGGTCCGACTAAGGCTTGACCCTTAGCATTACGCATGGCTTGGCGAAAGTTACTCGTGTTACTCATGAGAACTCCTTGTGTAACTTACGAAATAATTTAAGTTGATCGGGTAAGATGACTCCCGTCGTAATCTTCGATTTGACGGTGAGATGAATCTTGAATGAAAGCAGATTGACTTTCAATAATAGTATACTACACTCTATTATAGGATGGTATTACAAATCTTTTTTGATGCGATTATATTAGTAAAATTCAAAACTAAAAACAGAAAAATATACAAAAAAAACCATAAAACATATTTTTAGCAATAATTTAACTCAGACCATGGACTGGAAGCTTAAGCGGTCACGCATTTAAATTTGGAATGGGTCGCGAGTAATATCCTCGCATTACAATTGGTTTCATTTTTTTTGACATTAAGTAATGGTTTAATGCCGAACAGTTTACAATCATTTTTATGTCTTGATATAGTACCATTGATTTATGTCCGACAACTTATATTATATTAGTGTTTAAACCTGTTGACTGGACAGTTGGGATACCAGCAAGCATTCTCATCGCCACCGGAACTCAAATCAGTGGGAGATTTCCTCGTGATGGAGCAAGTGCTAGAGAGGTGCGTTATCGTCTAGATGGCGGTAACATAACTAGCTATAGTGTTTACATTTGAGATCTAAACAAGCAACCCTTGCCCAGTAAGGCTTTCAGCGCTTTGGCTGTACACGAATCATCTGAAAACACTATATATTGTCTACGATGACAATGGGCGGGCGATTAAGCGAGTAGACTTGATGGGTAAGGCTCATGCAGGAGTCCCAACTCCCCATGTTGTTGAATACAAACATCACCAAAACCCAGCAGGGAATATTTTTGTGCAAACTGAAAAAAGAGCTCGACCTGCTATAACTGACGAGATACCTTAAAAATCATGGAAACCCAGCACCTATCTTTAAATACAGATAAAATGAGCGATTTCCAGCAGTGGAAACAAATTAACGGCGATGATTTTTCTCTCTGGGATTATCTTGCTGGAGTCTCTAATATCGAAGTTGCTTTAGCCTTCACCAAAGTCTTTTTACCTGACTTTGTTGAACATGAGGGAGGTGTTTTTTTATCAGAAGCCTTTAATTTAGAAATTTACGAGCAGTGGAAAGCACAACTCGGAGATAATATTGCCTCGATTGAGCAGGTAATGAACCATCAGCATATTGATGATTTGCTTCCTGGTTCAGAATCTGCTGGAATTGATAACTTATTTTATTTGGGTCAAGTACTCAAACAAATGTGGGAAAATAATCTTAAGTTACTGTATCCAAAGTATAGTTTTGAAGTCTCTTGCACTAGAGATGAATACACTGTGGTTGTCACTTTCCATCATAGTAAACGCGAAGAGTTACAAGTCAAGCCCAAAAAAGAACTCCAAAGTAGTGACAAAAATTATGAGCTATTAATATAGCTTTGTCGTGTGGGTGTTTTGCTCACAAGGCAACAACCACCCACACGACTCATTTAACTCAACGTTGAAAAACGACCTGCTTAGGCGTCACTTTCAATGTGGATAAACAAAAGTCCCATCAGCACAGCAGGCATCAGCCAACAGACGACAGGAATCAGAATCCAGGGCAAGAACGAAGCTGCATAAGAACCAGTCATGTCAAATTGTCCTATCTAAATTTACAAGAGTTCAAGACAAATATTACCCAATGAACGAACCCAATGGGGTTAGTTATTCACCAAGCCTCGGAAAATGGCGTCCACGGTTTCAAAATTTTCCAGGAGGAAGTAAGCAACAAAAGCCCCTCCCATACCTCCAACAAAGAATCCACCTGCAAATTCACTCCAGCCTTCCGACGTTTTGAGCTGTTCTGTACCCGGAGCACTTTCATCCGCACTTTTGAGCGAGACTAATCCCCAAGCTGCCATTCCGGCGGTTCCCAGCAACACCAACACCAAAGCACCGACTAAGCCGCCTAGATATTTGGCAGGTTCATAATCCCGTAAGGGGCCAAAGACAACCCAGGGACCGAGTAGGAAGTAACCATGAGCCATGCCAATTTCCAAACCGCGTATGAATGGGGATAGCCCTTTACGATAAGCGGGCAGATTGCCAATGAATGCCCGGGTAAACGCTGAATCGCTGATTGGAGTGGATAAATGACCCACAAAGGGGTCTCCATTGTAGGGCTTTACCATTTCCATATTTCTTGCATCTGCCATCTAGATATTGCCTCTCAATCTGAATGTTTACAAAAATACCTGACTTAACATTGTAAGCAGGGAAGGGTAATCCCATGACACAATATGGGAAGACCTTTAAAAAACTTCATCAAATTAGTTATAGCTTAAGGATATAACACCGCCGTGTCTCTAGGGAGTAATCGGCGCGAATCATCGTCTAGGTCCACCGACCAAAACCCCTGACTTCTTGGAAAAATCAGGAATCTAAGTTGCACAACTATGGTTATCTGTCAAGACATGAGCTAGATGTCGGTCGTTCACTAGAGTGTAGTATTTTGAAAAAAACAGTCATCTCAAGAGTCAGTAAATGAGACAAATCTTCAATCAACTATACAAAAACCTGAAACGTCTAATACTACCGCTATTACTGGGCGTTTTAGTTAGCGGATTGGTGGCTACACCTGCCAACGCTATAAACGTCTATCAAATGCCCAATGTCAACGCGGGTGAACCAACCTGGGTGATTGATCAAGCCGACGTACTCAGCCGCCTGAGTGAAGGCAAGTTGAGCAAAAGCTTGGAAGATTTAGCCCAGAAAACCGACCAGGAAGTCAGATTTGTGACGGTTCGCCGTTTAGACTACGGTGAAACCGTAGACAGCTTTGCTAAAGCCCTATTCAAAAAATGGTATCCGACACCGGAAGCCCAAGCGAATCAAACCTTGCTACTTATCGACACCCTGACAAATAATACTGCCATTGTCACCGGGGAAGACGTCAAGTCAATTATGCCCGACGACATTGCCGAGAGTGTCGCCTCGGAAACAATGACAGTCCCCTTGCGGGAGGGTAACAAGTACAATAAGTCTTTTTTAGAGGCTAGCGATCGCTTAGTGGCGGTGCTATCGGGTCAACCTGATCCCGGTCCTCCAGTTGTCGAAGAAACGGTTCAGGTTGAAGGCACATTTACCAGCGCAGAAGAAACTGACACCAAAAACTCAACCATCTGGGTTGTTGTCTTATTGGTTGTCGCGACAGTCGTACCGATGGCAACCTACTTCTTTTATCAGGGCTTCTCTAGTTAAGTTCGTCATTGGTCATTGGTCATTGGTCATTGGTCATTGGTCATTTGTCATTTGTCATTTGTCATTTATTACTGTTCCCTGTTCCCTGTTCCCTCTTCTCTCTTCTCTAAGAGATGATCAGAAGCTTTTGCTGTGGGGCACTAATCTTGGACATACTCCTGTCCAGAAATTAAAGCGTACTCAGCCCGCATAAACTCCCGTCCTAAATAAGCTGCATGATCCAACATCGTGACTGGACAGGGCTGGGTTTGCTCAAAAATAACCACACAAAGTTCCTTGGCGGTTCTACCTGTAAACAAGGTGGTATGAGTCCGTTCCACCTTACCTCGTGCGGGAATCGGTTTACCGGTTTCGGGGTCAACGGCTAAACCGCGATCATCAATCACATTGGTGAAATGTTTGGCACAAATTAATCGTGCATCCCGGTTGAGGTAGATAATAAAATATCCACCGGGATCAAGTTCAATTTCCCGTTTAGACAGTTTGTCATCAATAGTACGCAGGTCTTCTGCTGTTTGGTTCATCTTGTCTTGGCTCAATGCGTCCCTTCTTGAATAGTATCGTGTTTAGACCGTTTAAAGCAGGCAGAGGGCAGGAGGCAGAAGCATCTTATAGCAATTTGAAAATTAAGACCCCTGCCAATTGTGCTGAGGTTCGGTTAAAAACTAGGATACTTTCATCATCCCGTGACAATCAATCCTAAACCAAAAATTGAATGTCTCGTTTGCTAAACGGTAAATCGTTATTAATTGCGTCGATTTCTTCCTGTTCCATTTCATTCACCTCACCAATATAGTGGCGCAAAATTTGCATCAGGCGTTGATTGTAAAATCGGTGCAGACTGTGATTCGGTGTCGCGGGAAATCCTCGCCGCCGCTTGTGGCGTCCCCCAGCACCTGGATCAAACATCTTAACCCCATTCGCGATCGCCCATTCTATCGGGGTGTAATAGCACGCATCGAAATGCAGGCAATCATATTCCTCAAAACAGCCCCAATAGCGCCCATACAACTGATCACCCTTATTAATACAAAACGACATCCCCACTGGATGTCGGTCATCATCGTCTCGATAAGCCGCCACCAATACCACGCGATGACGATAGTCGGGATACAACTGTTCAAAAAACTGGCGCGTCAGATACTTACTGCCCCAAAAAAACTTATCGCAGGTGCTGCTATAGAAGTTATAAATCAGGGGAAATAAGGATTTGGGAATATCATCTCCGACTAAAGGAATCAAACGCAGTCCGGCTTTAGTCACCGCTTTACGTTCCCGCTTAATATTACGGCGCTGATTGGCGTTAAAGATACTCAGATAATCATCGAAGCTACTAAACCCTTTATTCTGCCAAATATAACTGTGATGCAACCAGCTTGTAAAACCATGGCGTTCCATCACCTGTCGCCATTCAGAGTCAACAAAGAGAAAATGACAGCCACTAATCTGGTTATTCCCGCAAAAGTGATCAATGGCACTCACCATAATCTCAGTGAGTTCATCTTCATCTTCTCCAGGTGCAATTAAAAATCGATACCCGCCTGCTGGGGTAAACGGCGTCATTCCTAACAGTTTGGGATAGTAGCGAACGCCTAAGCGATGAGATAGATCTGCCCATTGGTGGTCAAAGACAAATTCTCCATAGCTATGACCTTTAATATAGAAGGGCGCAGCCGCAATAAGCTGTCGGTTTTGCCATACTGTTAGGTGATTGGGCAACCAGCCGGTTTTAGATGTCGCACTTCCCGATGTTTCTAAATTATTCAACCAATCCCATTCCAGAAATGGTGTTTTCAGGGGTTGGGCAAGGGCATCCCAAGCTGCTTGGGGAATATCAGCCATCCGGTTAACCCAGTTAACGGAATAGTCAGTCTGCGGTTGGTGAACCATTGGGAAAATTTATAATTAGGTCTAGGTTGGCATGGATTAAAATGAACGGTGAGGATCGTTATTTGTCATTAGTCTTTTGTCATTGGTAAGGGCTTGAGGGGTTATTTACATAAGTTAACATAGCCGAGTTTATTTTGACCGATTAATGTGAGATGAATTGTCAAAATTAAGTAGAGACGTTGCATGCAACGTCTCTACAACTTCCCCATCTCTTCATTCCCTGGACAACCGATAGTGTAGAAATAACTCTTGGTCAACCCTCTCAACCGCCAAAAGTTCTAAACGTTTCGCCAATTGCTCAGAAAAACCAGCCCCCTGAACGGACGTTGGGGCGGCTGCACCCCCTAAAATCAGGGGACAAACTGTGAACCAGAGTTCATCGATTAAATCAGCCGCCAGTAGAGATGCCACTAAGTTACCCCCCCCTAAGACAGCAAGCCGTTGGATGCCCAATTGGTTTAGCTGTTGATAAGCGTCATGCCAATTTATCCCATCGCTAGAGGCATTCACCACCAAAATCCGCTCAAAATAATCCGACTTGTCCCGCCAGGGTTCAGCACCCGCCTCTGTCGTCAACAGCCAACGGGGTAAGTTTTGGCGAAAAAAGCGTAATTGCGGATCGAATTGAGCTAAACGGGAGCAAACAATCTGCACCGGTTGGATAGGTAAGCCCCGTTGTTGACGCTGTTGCTGTAACTGGGAATTTGAGACACTGCGAGTGGTACCATAAGCGCACAGAGTCCCTGCACCGAACAAAACCCCATCCGCCAACGCCACCTGGTTTTCTAGATGGGCTTGATCCGCAGGCGATGAGAATCGGGCAGGCGATCGCGTCACGTCCGCAATCTTGCCATCGACACTCATTGCCAGAACCACTGTGGTATGGGGTCGATTGATAGCAGGGGTTTCCGGCATAGTTGTCTAAGTAGTCCGACAAAATTAAAGTTGGCGGTTGAGAGGGGTCGATCAAAACAATCGAAAGAGGTTTTGAATCGTTCTAGGATAGAGATAAGGGGTTTTCAAGGAAACTCGGTGACTCGTAAACTGTATTAACGATTACTCTTTCTACCACCTTTTCTTCTGCAATCACACCAGCGTATCTTATGGCTAAGCCAGGTCAATCCTCCTTTCGTCGTGTTTTGCTGTCACGCCTGTTGTTACTCAGCGTGCCAGTGTTACTCTTGGGAGTTTATGTGACCTACAGAAAAGCACGCTCAACGCTTTTAGACACAGCCCGTCAAAATTTAACCGAAAGCGCTGTGAGAAAAGGAGAAAGCATTCAAGAGGCGATCTCAGCGTTACAAGCCAATCTGCTGACCGCTAGCCAAGCCATAGTCCTGCAATCTCAGTCATCGACAGGCTATCAACAATTTATCAACCAACTGGCTCAACAACTCCCAACCCCGATCAATTGCGTGCAGTTGAGTGATATCCAGACTCAAGATATCGTGAGCAGTACCTGTAATCAACCCTTACTCATCAGCCAGCAAATGATATCGCAATGGTCCAGCCAGCAAGGTGAGGTTTCTGTCGATCCGTCTCAAATTGAGGTGACAGTGCTACCTCCGCTAGCACCTTCAACCCCTGCTACAAATGAAGCCGAAGCCATCTCAGACAAAAGTCAACTCCCGCTTCTGTTGAGTGCGCCCGTTTATAACGCTGAGGGTCAACTCCAATATGCTTTGAGCTTATGCTCAACCTTACTCCAGTCCAAATCTATTCAGCCCGGTTCTCTATCTGGTGAACCCGTGGTGATTACCCAAGCGGGTAAAATTCTGGTGCATCCCATCGCCCAGCAAGTGGGACGCAATATCAACCAAGAACTGGATTCTGCAAGAGTTGAGAGTCTGGTCGAAGACGCGATCGCAGGTCGTGAGTCCTTTATCCATCTTGCCTTGGATGGTCAGGAATATGTCGCTGGCTACACAGCGATTGAAAGTCCGATTAGCGACCAATCTGACCAGCAATGGATTATTCTCGCTGTTACCCCCTTAGAGAGTGCGCTGATCGGTCTTCAGGATATCCGCCAAGTTCTGTTTATCCTCACCTGTGGCTTAATTACTGCCAGTATTTTAGCCACAATTTACATTGCCCGTGACCTCGCCCGTCCCTTAGAAAAACTCAGAGATTGCGCCCTGCATGAATCCCAGCTGCACTCGAATTATCGTATTCCTCATACCTTCAAAATTCGAGAAATTAACCAATTAGCCGAAGCCCTTGATGGCATGTTTGAGCGCCTCAAACATTGGGCGGAAGAACTCGAAGCCGCCTGGAAAGAAGCCCAAGCCGCCAACCAGCTTAAGAATGAGTTTCTCGCTACAACATCTCACGAATTGAGAACTCCCCTGAATGGTATTATTGGTTGCCTGCGACTGGTCAAAGATGGTTTCTGTGATGACCGCGAGGAAGAACTTGACTTTTTACAACGAGCCGATGAAGCGGCTATTCATTTGTTGAACATTATTAACGATGTTTTAGACCTGGCTAAACTTGAGTCAGGTAAACTTTCCGTTGAAGTTGAACTGCTCGATCTGCGTCAACTGATTGATGAAGTAATTCACTTACAGGCAGTCTCTATTCAATCGAAGGGACTCGAATTCAATACGAAAAACTTGCATGAAAAACTTCCCGTTCTTGCCGATCCCGCTAAACTGAAGCAAGTCCTAATTAATGTCATTGGTAACTCGGCAAAGTTTACTGATTCTGGCAGCATTACAGTCAGTACACAGATTGAAACAGCCAGCGATAAGACCGAACCCGTGGTGAGTGCTGATGATTCTACATCTGTTGCTAGCGTCTCCACGATTCCCAGTAATAAACAAGTCACTGAAAATCAGGGAAGTAGAGAGTTGCTTCCTGCACAAGTTGTGGTAACGGTTAAAGATACTGGAATTGGCATCGATCCCGTGCAACAGTCTAAACTATTTCGTCCCTTTGTCATGGTAGATGGGTCAACCACGCGCAAGTACGGTGGTACAGGTCTCGGTCTGGCTATTTCCCGCAACTTGATCGAATTGATGGGGGGGACAATTACCCTTTTTAGTGCTGGAGAAGGTCAGGGAACGACGGTGAACATTAGCTTACCGCTTGTCGAAACAAAGAGACAGGATACGGATGAGCAACTTGACAGTGAGCCACTCTCATCCCGTTCTACAGGATTGCCTAAACCTCAGGAATCAATTGACGAGATTAACGGTAATTTAATAACTGATTAATAGTTTACTATAGTCATATTTAAAAGAAAGATTTTCAATGATTGCTCAACTTAAAAATCAACGAATAACTACTCAAGAGTATCTGGAATGGGAAGAACAACAAACCATTAAGTATGAATATATTAATGGGAAAGTTTTTGCGATGACAGGGGGAACCCTTTCCCATAACTCTATTGCCGTAAATCTGACATCTGCACTCAAAAATCACCTGAGGGGTAAAGGCTGTAAAGTCTTTATGGCAGATGCCAAAGTAGGAGTTTCACGTCAGGGACCCTTTCACTATCCAGATGTGATGGTTAGTTGCGATCCGCAAGACCAAAGAGCGCGTAAAATTATCTATCATCCCTGTTTGCTTGTCGAAGTCCTGTCGCCGGGGACAGAAGCCTTTGACCGTGGCAAAAAATTTAGGCATTACCGTCGGATTGATAGCTTGAAAGAATATGTTCTGATTGAGCCAGACAAAATGAACGTGGAATGCTACCGACTCAATCAGGTAGGAAAATGGGAATTGACGTCTTATTCTCTTGAAGAAACAACAACTAGCGGGACAGAATTAGAGGTGTATTTAACTAGCGTTGATTTCCGATGCCCTATTTCTTTGCTGTATGAAGATGTTGTCTTTCCTGAAGATAATCCAGAAGACACTCATTATTGACAGAGAAACTTGAGGTCGAAAATTTTTCCCGACACCCCAAACCCTACTTAATTTTTTAAGTTATCTGTCATTCTGCTAACTGGGGAACCTTAATCGGTGTTCCTCCCTGTTGGAGAGACTGGGATAGACAACTGAGAATGTTGACCAGTTGAGCCGCTACCCAGCCGGAAGATACTGATACAGGTTGATTATCGCGGATGCTCTGCAAAAAGCGATCGCACACTTGCGCCAACGGTTCACGACGCTCAATTTCGATGACTTCCCGCCGCAAACCCGCAGGCGTAAACACATCTCCACTTTGCTGGAAATACCCATGCTGAAGCGTTAGGGGCGCATCATTTTGCATCTCATCAAAAATTAACGTTCCTTGACTCCCCACTACCCCCAGACGCCGTTGTTTATCTGGGTTGAGCCAACATAAGTGAATATACGCCTGAAAACCCGTCGGATACGTCAAAATAACGTAAACAAAATCGGCTAAATCTTGTTCCTTCAGAAGGGCGGGTGGAGTGACATTATCCGTTAAACCCGCCCCTACAGATCCCTCTTGCCGTTGTAACCACACCCGTCCCGTGGCTTGAACTTGCACAGGTTGCTCACCTAACCAGGTATTGAAGATCGCGATATCATGAATCGCTAAATCCCACAGCGCGTCTACATCCTGACGCACGGGTCCTAGATTAGTCCGAGCCGCGTAGCCATAGCGCAATTCTCCTAAGCATCCAGATTGCACCACCGCTTTACCCTGCTCAACAGCCGGATGAAATAAATAGGTGTGATCTACCATCAACTGGCGCTGCTGTTGACGGGCTAAATCAGACAACTGTTGGCATTCAGCCGCATCGAGGGTCAAGGGCTTTTCGGCTAGCACATGGAACCCTTGCTGTAGGGCGTCTTGAATCAGGGAATAATGAGTCACCGCCGGCGTCGCAATCACCACCGCATCGCACTCTATCTGGGATTGTATCGATTGCCAATTGTCTGCTAGAACCACATTGTCATTCAGGTTCAATCGTTCTTTAAGCTGAGTTAAGCGTTCCCTAGAGGAATCAACTACCGCTACCAGTTGAGCATCTGGATGTGACGCGAAATTCCGCACCAAATGCGTACCCCAACGTCCGGCTCCCAATACGGCAATTTTAATCTTCATAGAATTTCTGAATCTGTAGGGGCAGGTTTCACTATTATCGTTGTTTGTCACCCTGATGTCACTATGACGTAGCTTGCTTCTTTTCGGGAGCGAGTAGGACAAATGACGAAGGACAAATGACTAATGACTAATCACCAATCACTTTAGCCAAAGCTGCTTTAGCGGCGGCTTGTTCTGCCGCTTTTTTAGAGCGCCCTTGCCCTTCACCCAATTGTTGACCTTGAAACCAAACTTGGGCAGTAAAGCGATTCTCGTCTGCCTCAATGGGATTGGTTTCGGTAAGGCGATATTCGGGTAAAGATTTATAGTGAGCTTGAGTCCATTCTTGCAGAGCATCTTTATAGTTTTGGCGGGCGGGATCTTTAAGAATGTCTTCAGTCAATCGCTGAAAATGAGGATCAAGCCAAGGGCGAATTAATTCTAAGGTGTGGGTACTCAGATAAAGTGCGCCGACGATCGCTTCAAAGGCGTCAGCCAGCCGTGACATCTCACCCCTAGGATCAGCCGCCGCGCTGGGAGCCAGGAGCAAGTATCGCTCCAGTCCATACTCTTGAGCCAATTGAGCCAAGATGCGATCGCTCACCAACACGGAACGAATTGCCGCAAAGTCACCGACTGAAGCGTTGGGATAGGTTTCAAATAATAACTCTGAGGCAGCCATTCGCACCACCGCATCCCCGACAAACTCCAACTGGTCATAGTTCACATCACGGGACATACTGGGGTGAGTCAGCGCCAAATCAAGCTTATCCCATTGAATGGGCGCATTGTCCAGTAATCCGAGCTTTTGCACTAATTTTTGCAATTGTTTGTGTCGTCTGGGGTCAATGGTCATCGAAAAAACGGATTGGTAAGTCCATGAATAAGGGCGGGTTTTGTTGTTCAGTTATTAGTGACAAGCTAGCTTGAGTCCCTAAACCCGCCCCTACAATAAACTTATGACTAGAAGGGAGAGAGTCGGACGTAAGCCGGGTTCTGTTCTCCTATATCACTAGGAGGGTGGTTATCTATCTGGGACGCCTGTTACCAGACGCCTCTAGCGGCTCTTTAAGCAGGAACTGGGAAAAGACCAACCGTAGTTCCTAACGACCTTGCACCCAACCGGGGTTTACCGAGCCAGCACCTCTCGATGCTGCTGGTGCGCTCTTACCGCACCTTTGCACCCTTACCAAAAAGTGTTGAGTGCGAGAGTGTTGAGTTTTGAGTTATAACTCAGCACTCAACACTCAGCACTTAATAACTTCTTTGGCGGTATGTTTCTGTGGCACTATCCTCACGGTCACCCGCACTGGGCGTTACCCAGCAAGTTTAGTCTTTCGGGAGCCCGGACTTTCCTCAGATTCACCGCTAGGGTGAATCCGCAACCACCTGCGCCGACTCTCTCCTTATGATCTATTTTAATCGCCGTGGGCTATTTATTGGGGAGGAACACCGTAATTATTTGGGTTGTAAGGCGAGAACCAGTGCTTTTTGCCAGGACAGATTTTTGGCGATGAACTGACAGCGTAGGTTGCAGGTACGTCCTTTTGTATTTGCTTCCGATATCTTTAAGAATAAACGCAAGTAAAAATAGTCGTTTTTGTCAGCCGCTGCTTGTAGGTTTTTAGGGGCAAAAAGAGGAGAACCGATCTTTTCATCGCTAATCTCTTCTTTTAGGGTTTGACCGGGGAGAATTGTACTCGGTGATTGAGAGGCTGCCTCATTTTTGCCGGGAATCACGCGGATAGCTCGCCGAATGCGCTTATCAAAATCACTGATAAAACACTGTTTCCAATCAATTTCTACAAAAATATCTTTGGACTTATTTTCAATACTCATGGATAATCGTTTCAGTTCATCCAATTCATATTTATCGGCAAAGGAGAATTTTACGATGAGAAAGTCCTGTAGCTGATGTTTGGATAACTCTTTATTTAGATAAGTCGCATCGGCTTCAAATTTCACCAGCTTATCTAAGGACTGAAAGGCTCGGTTAAAAACCAAGGCAACAATAATAAAATAAACGGTTAAAACTAATATATTTCGGGCTAATTCTGTCGCAAAATCCATAAACCCCAAGACTCCGAATTAATACACAAAAGTAAGCAAACCCATGATCGGTTATTAGTCGTCAGCACTCAACCTTAATCATGTTTGGCAAAGCGAGAATCCTCGAACCAGCCGCGACGCCAGAAAAAGAAGCATAAAGACGCCGCGATCGCGATCATCACGCCCCAACAGACAAAGTATCCCCAACGCCAGGTTAATTCTGGTATATATTGGAAGTTCATCCCATAAACCCCAGCGATAAAGGTGATGGGAATGAAAACCGTTGACATTACGGTCAAGACTTTCATTACCTCATTCATTTTATTGCTGACAGAGGACAAGTAAACATCCATTAAACCTGACGCCAATTCCCGATAGGTTTCTACCATATCAAGTACCTGAATCGTGTGGTCATAACAGTCCCGGAGATAAATACGAACATCTGAACTAATCAAATGGCTACCGTCGCGAATTAATGCATTAATCGCACTGCGTTGGGGCCAAATTGAACGGCGTAATGCCAGTAATTCCCGCCGAACCTGGTAAATTTTCTCCAGGGTTTGGTGATTAGGGTTGAGAATCACTTCATCCTCTAACGCTTCGATGCGTTCCCCATAGTCTTCCAGCACTGGAAAAAACCCATCAATGATCGCATCCAAGAGCGTATACGCCAGATAATCCGCACCCGCTTGCCGTATTTTACCTTTATGTCCCCGAATTCGAGCGCGTACTGGTTCAAAACAATCCCGTTCTGGTTCCTCCTGAAAGGTCAGTAAATAGGATTTTCCTAAGACAAAACTCACTTGCTCAATCCAAAACCCATCTTCTGTGGGTTTAGGCATGACCATCTGGGATATAATTAGTAACTGATCGGTGTAATCTTCCACTTTAGGGCGCTGCGGAACATTAACCACATCCTCCAATAGCAAGGGATGTAACCCCACAATTCGCCCCAAGCCTAATAAAATATCTTCACTACCTAACCCCTGAATATCCAGCCAAGATACGGATTCACTTGTCAGGTAAGGAGTACAAGCATCTGCGGTTAAATTGGTTACACGATTGGCGTGACTTTCATCGTAGTCAATCAAAACGATGAATGACGGACAAGCATCTTCATCAATGCTTAAGGTTCCCGGTAAACTCCCCGGCTCATCATAGAAATACTCAAATAGATCTTCGTCATCATCGTCATCATTGGATCTTGTGGCTAACTTGCTCCCTGGAAAATGGCGTTGTGTCATTTAGCGCTCCTTTTTATACTTAGGATAAGGATTATTCCGTGACTTGGCACAAATTCATTTTAATCCATTCAACTTCTTCTTTTAAGCCGCCAGTATCCATCCAACCAACATATCCAGCAAATTTACAGTCATTTTTATTATCATAAACATAAACATGATGCACTTGAAGAGGATTGACAACGAGGTATAGGATTCCACTACTATCTGTGAAATTGAGCGGCTGTAAACTTCTATCGATCGGACTATCTTTGGTAAAATCCAACATTTTCTTGGTCATGCCGCGAACTTTATATAAACGATTAATCACATCTCGGATAATTCCTTGACTCCCCAGAATATTAGACGTAATTATATTAGCAGTTTGGGAACAATGCCAATAAGAACCATGAGCATCAGCTACACCTAATGCAAGTGCTGCTTCAAATTGACCAACAGCACGGGCAGCTTTTTCGGCTAGATTGGCATCAGTCGAGATATATTCATCTCGAAAAAATATGTTATCAGAGGGTTGAAGATTTAAGCTTGACCGCAGCGGATAAGCAATCAAATCTGAGGAATGAATGATATTCCGCCATCTTAGCGGCTGGTTTTGATAACGATTGGCAAATTGTTTAAGTTTGTCGGGATTAACCTCTAACATCATATTCAGGAACAAAATCGGAGATCCCATTGTTGTGATGCTTTTGAGATGTACTTTTCTCATTGGTTCAGACTGGTTTAAGCCATGAATCACGGATCGAATATCATGAGCTGGCTCTTCGGGGCTGAATCTCTCGGAAAATAAGATATCCCATAGGATAACACTTCCCAGCGAGTGGGTAATGATATGGAGTTCTGTTTCTGTAGGATTTTTGGTCAGAAAATCGGCTAGCTGTTGAGCAATCAGATTTCTGATAGCAGCACCTCGTTCAGGATTTAGGTAACTTAAAAAATCTCCACCGAACTCTGATAGGAATCCTTCGCGAAATTCTCGATAACGGAAAATATCATCTGGGCTAGTTTGGGGATATTCTCTCTTAAGTTCCTGCAAGTCTTGATGAATACAGTTCCATATCTTGCCAACATCCTTTAGGACATTTGCCCAAAAACAAGAATAAAAATGGGGACGAGATTCTCCTAGTTGATCAAACTCTTCCTGAATGAGACGTTGTAGTGGCTCGGCATATCTGACGTTGGATGTGGCAACACCATGAATAAAAAATACGAGCATAGTTTAATCCTTCTCTGCCATTGTCTCATCCAGTGTTACCCAAAAAATAGGCGATCGGCAAATCTCAAACTGTGGATGTCTGCTCCTACAAATCCGCTGTAGGGGAGGGTTTAGCCGTTCACTTGCCAAAACCCGCCCTCTAATCCGTTCGTCGGTCAATAAATATAATCTTATTCATAGCATTGATAGGCAGGGCGGGTTTTGTATTCCAGTTAGTATGAACTATCAAAGTTAATCCCTAAACCCGCCCCTACACCTTAATGTAATTCATCCGGCATTTCTAATTACTTCTTCCTCGGTCAATACAGATAATCTTATTCA
>NZ_JAVKBY010000250.1:0-54864 GCF_040222985.1 Coleofasciculus sp. F4-SAH-05 | reverse complement strand
AAGGCAGATTCTCACGCGTTACTCACCCGTCCGCCACTCAACCCGAAGGTTGCGTTCGACTTGCATGTGTTAAGCAGACCGCCAGCGTTCATCCTGAGCCAGGATCAAACTCTCCATGTTAGAGTGTTTTTTTCTAGGCTCTGAAACATCACCTATTAAATAGGGGACATTTCCAAGTTATCCTTATTAGTTGAGAGAGTCTCAGTTTCCTGATTCCCCTCGAAGTTTTTTGACAAGGAGTTTTGTATGCTTGGCTTTCAAACTATTGATTTGTCTTGGTTCGGACGCTTGGATGTGGAGTGAACTCCGTTTCAAGCGCATTTACCAATGTAGTGGCTATTTCTAGAGTTGTCAACCTTTTTTTTAAATTTTTTTTGGAGAAGTCAAAAACCCTTTCCCAGAGGGCGATCTGAGCTATGTTAAATCTAGAGCTAACCCGACCAGCTTGAGAAAATTACCCCTGTTTGTCAGATGAGAGCTTTACCGCCATTGATCCTGCTAGATCCGATCCTCCAGAACTGGTTGTTAGAGGATATCGGTCGAGGCGATCGCACTACTCAAGGCTTGTGGGAAGCCCCGGACAAAATTGTCCAAGCCGAATGGACGGCTAAAGCAGAGGGAGTGATTGCTGGATTGCCGATCGCGAAACGGATCTTTCAACTTTTAAGTGATCAAACCAGTTTTGTGGCGGCTGTGGCTGAGGGGGAAGACTGTCATCCTGGACAGGTAATTGCTCGTTTACATGGCGCTCTAGATACTCTATTGATGGGAGAACGAGTGGCTCTCAACCTGGCGATGCACTTAAGCGGGATTTCTACCCTTACCCGCGAATATGCCGATCAACTCGCTGATCTTCCGACTCAACTCGTCGATACCCGTAAAACTACCCCTGGGCTGAGACTGCTGGAAAAATATGCCACTCAAGTTGGTGGTGCCATTAATCATCGTTTTGGCTTAGATGATGCCGTGATGATTAAAGACAATCATATAGTGGCAGCAGGTAGCATCAAAGACGCGATCGCTCGTATCCGGGAACAAATGCCCTACCCCCTAAGGATTGAAGTCGAAACCGAAACCCTGGAGCAAGTGACAGAAGCCTTAGATCAGGGGGCTGACATTATCATGCTGGACAATATGCCTTTGGAGAGGATGCGACAGGCGGTACATAAGATTCGCGGCAAAAATGACCGACTGAAAATTGAAGCCTCTGGGAATATCACCCTGGACACCATTCGTGCTGTAGCCCAAACCGGTGTAGACTATATTTCCACGAGTGCCCCCATAACTCGTTCCACTTGGCTGGATTTAAGTATGAACTTACTGCACGAGAATCGCATTTAAAGTTCATTCCCTAATGTTTTGAGTAAGCCATTTCTCCCTGATTCTTGGCAACCTCTTATCGTTTCAATTCTTTACCTAGCGCAATGACTTCAACCTTGGAACAACTAAAAGCCAAATGTGAGCAAGCATTGATTGCTGCCTTTGGTGAAACGATGGCGGGTACAGATCCAATGTTAGTTCCTGCCAGTAACCCCAAATTTGGGGATTATCAATCGAATGCAGCACTCTCTCTGGCAAAACCGCTAGGTCAACCCCCACGAGCGATCGCAGAGATGCTGATTAACCATCTCAATGTTGCTGATATCTGCCACCCCCCCACAGTCGCTGGACCCGGTTTTATTAATTTCACACTTAAACCCGCCTATTTAGAAGCCAAGCTGAATAGGAGTCTCACCCATCCCCGTTTAGGTGTAGAACCCACCAAACAGCCCCAGCGCGTTGTTGTGGATTTTTCCAGTCCAAACATTGCCAAAGAAATGCATGTCGGTCATCTGCGCTCCACTATTATTGGGGACTGCATTGCCCGTATTTTGGAATTTCGAGATCATGAGGTTATGCGCCTCAATCATGTCGGAGATTGGGGAACTCAATTTGGCATGTTAATTACCTATCTTCGGGAAGTTTGCCCAGAGGCATTAACCACGGCTGAGGCAGTTGATTTAGGAGATTTAGTCAGCTTTTATCGACAAGCTAAAAAACGATTTGATACCGATGAAGTCTTCCAAGAAGCCGCACGACAGGAAGTCGTGAAACTGCAAGCTGGGGCTGAAGATACCAAACGAGCTTGGCAGTTGCTGTGTGAGCAATCCCGGCGGGAATTTCAGGTCATTTATGATTTACTGGATGTGCACATCACCGAACGGGGTGAATCATTCTATAACCCCTTACTTCCCGATGTCGTAAAAGATTTAGAACAATCAGGCTTATTAGTGGAAGACCAAGGTGCTAAATGCGTTTTTTTAGAAGGATTTACGAATAAAAAAGGTGAACCTTTACCCTTAATTGTGCAAAAGTCGGATGGGGGTTATAACTATGCTACAACTGACTTAGCCGCACTACGCTACCGGATTGATCAAAATGGGGCAAATCGGATTATTTATGTTACTGATGCTGGACAAGCGAATCATTTTGCCCAAGTATTTCAGGTTGCACAACGAGCAGGTTGGTTACCGGAGACTGTTGAAATCGTGCATGTTCCCTTTGGATTGGTACTAGGGGAAGACGGGAAAAAGCTAAAAACTCGGTCTGGAGAGACAGTACGATTGCGGGATTTATTAGATCAAGCGATCGCGCGTGCGCGTGCTGATCTGGAAACTCGCATCAAAGAGGAGGAACGCCAGGAAACCGAGGAGTTCATTGAACATGTGGCTCAAGTGGTTGGTATGGCGGCGGTCAAATATGCTGACCTCAGTCAAAATCGCACCAGCAACTATGTGTTTAGCTTCGATAAAATGCTATCGCTCAAAGGAAATACAGCACCGTATCTGCTGTATGCTTATGCCCGGATTCAAAGTATTGGTCGCAAAGGTGGCATTGATTTTGAGCAGTTAAGAACATCTACTCAAGTCTCATTAAAAGAAGACCAAGAAGCAACACTAGCTAAACATCTACTACAAGTCAACGAGGTAATTAAAGAAGTTGAGCAAGAGTTATTGCCTAATCGTCTTTGTCAGTATTTGTATGAACTGAGCGAGAAATTCAGTCAATTTTATGACCAATGTCCTGTGCTTAAAGCGGAGGAATCCGTGAGACTATCACGATTAATATTGTGTGACTTAACAGCTCAAACATTGAAACTGGGATTATCGTTACTCGGTATTTCGATACTCGAACGGATGTAGAAAACATACCTGTTTGCCAAAGGATAACCTTTCAGTCTGATCAACCGCTGGTTCAAGGAAGATAACTTAGAACGAGCCAAATTTTGCCAGTTTGGTGGTAAATCTTCTATCGGTTGCCACCTTCCCCATCTTCCCCATCTTCCCCATCTTCCCCATCTTCCCCATCTTCCCCCACCTACATTCAGCCAGATGCCGTGAAAAGTAAGGCTTGAGATCCTCGACCACATCTTCAGGAATGCGAATTGTGATAAGTAGTCGGACTGGCATAAAACGGTACTGTATCAAGTGCAAGTAAATCACCCTCAAACCCTTACTGTTCCCTGTTCCCCGTTCCCTGTTCCCTAATCTCAACCGTTAACTTTAATTGTGTCCACCCACTTACTGGTCATATTCACGGAATTTTCACATAAATCGAGCCATTCTTCATCAACGCTTATCCCAAAAGCCTCTGTAGAACGGTTAAGCTACTAGGTAAGACGATATACATCGCTTACTCCCAAGTTGCAATTAGTGTATCTCACTCCTTATCCCGTTCTCAGTGGATCGAGAACGGGATTTTCCATTATTGGGTGGTACCATTTTGATAAATAAAAAGGGATAAAGTATCGGGATCAATAACAACGGACAAAGAAGCCATGACCAACGACCAGACCCAACTTTACAGAAACTTCATCGATTTTTCATATAAACTTCATCGTAGCTACACACAACTCCTGCCACTTGGGTAGATAATAAAAATATAGATGAAATCTTTTTCCCACCCTTGGAAAAGTCCCCGAAAGGGGATTTTTTTTTGGCGACATAACTTAACAAAACTTCAACCGATAATCCCCTTTGCCGGATTCCCGAAAGCGATAACTGTAAGAGGGGGTGACGATTGTACTCACCCTCTGATTAATGAAAATCTCAGCTCAAGCCCTCTGTGTTGGATTACTTGTTTCTGGAGGGTTAACTTCGCCTGTCATTGCCCAAACCCTTGAGTCGGAAACCGATACGCCCCGTTCACTGACTGAGGGAACTGCCACAGATTTGAGAGTCTTACCCCGTATAGGCGGCCAGTTTACCAGCGAAGGAGCCGGCTATCAAGACCCATTTTTTAGTCTGGAAGGCTTTGTTCCGATTACTCAGAATCCCGGAAGTACCGTGACATTTCTGGAAGGGCAATTACGCCTGTTCACCGACTCCACGATGGGCGGAACGATTCTTCTGGGACAACGATTTTACAATTCCACGCAAAACCGGATTCTCGGAGGCTATCTTTCCTACGATACCCGCGATACCGGAAACAGCTTGTTTCACCAAATTGGTGCAGGGTTTGAACGACTAGGAGACGATTGGGATTTGCGGGTGAATGCGTATTTGCCAGTTGGTGAACGCCGCCCAGAGGTGGATGAGTCGTTCTCCCTGCGCGGATTTCAGGAGAATAATTTACTTCTCAATCATCGCCAGCGCTTTGAAGCAGCAATGGCGGGATTTGATATTGAAGCGGGGGGACGGTTATTGCGATTAGGGGCGGGAGATTTACGGGGATATGCAGGGTTTTATTACTATGGTGGGGAGGGAACGGATAATGCGATTGGGATTCGAGGGCGATTGGAAGCACATCCCATGGATTATCTGAATCTGGGTTTATCGGTGCAAACTGACCAAATCTTTGACACTCGGATTGTCCTCAGTTTAGGCGCAACCTTTCCTGGAACTCGTCCCCGTGGGGTTGAATCAGGTAGCGCTTTTGCGCGTATGGGGGAATCGGTGGGACGTATCGCCACCATTGTTGTTGATGAACAAACCGAAAATGAGCAAGTTGCGGCGATAAATCCCCAAACGGGTCAACCTTGGCAGTTTCAACAGGTCACGTTGGGGAGGAGTACCGGAAATGGTACGTTTGAAACACCGTTTGGGACAGTGCAAGATGCATTGAGTGTGGCACAAGCTGATGATATTGTTTATGTGCAAGTGGGTACGACATTTGAGACAGAAGGGTTTCAGTTTGCTGATGGAGTAACGGTACTCTCAGCAGCATTACCCCAATACATTGATACTCAGCAACTAGGTACGCTTCAGTTACCCTTATCGGGAAGCGGTGAGTTTCCCACGATTACAGGAACAGTAACCCTAGCCAATAATACGACCCTGACTGGGTTTGCGATCGCGAATGCCACGGGAAATGGTATCCAAGGCGCGGCTATTGAGAATGTGACGATTCAAGATAACCGCATCACCAACGCCACAGGACAAGGGATTAGTCTCATCGATGTAACTGGAACCAGTGCGATCGCTCGTAATGTTATCACAAATAGCGGTCAGCAGGGCATTTTTCTTCAAGCATCGGGAACCACTCAACAAGAACTCACCCTCGATAGTAACCAAATCAGTGACAGTGGCAGTCAAGGAATTTTTCTTCAAGCATCTGGCGAGGTGGAACAGCAATTAACGGCAACCAATAATCAAATTAGTAATAGTGTCGGTCAAGGATTTTATCTGGCTGCTAATAATAATAGTC
The DNA here is from genome assembly GCF_040222985.1 of Coleofasciculus sp. F4-SAH-05. NCBI lineage: Bacteria > Bacillati > Cyanobacteriota > Cyanophyceae > Coleofasciculales > Coleofasciculaceae > Coleofasciculus > Coleofasciculus sp. F4-SAH-05. Next base: position 49,179 of record NZ_JAVKBY010000250.1, on the reverse strand, counting down.
GTCAAACGTTGGATGTTTTCAACACCAGCATCAGTAACACCGTTCTTGATAAAAATGGGGATGGGGGTCAAGGTCTTTTTCTGCAAGCCAATGCCAGCGCCCAGCAAATCTTAACTATAGATACCTTAACGGTTACGGAAAGTGCAGGTCAAGGCATCTTTATCGCCGCCAATAGTAACGAAAATGACCTGACGCAGCAATCTGTCCAAGATTTCAACCTCAGTAATGCCACGGTTAGTGAGAGTACAGGACAGGGGATTTTCATCGCCGCTAATAATAATAGTCAACAAACCTTTAATATTGATGCCAGTACAATTAACCAGACTCGCCTCGACAGTAATGGAGATGGGGGTCAAGGCGTCTTTATCCAGGTAAATCGCGTCGCCGTTCAAAATTTAACCCTCAACGATACCACAGTCACAAATAGCGCTGGACAAGGTATTTTAATTGCTACCAATGGCGATGAAAATGACTTAACTGCCCAATCAAGACAGGAGTTTCAACTCAATAACACTCAAGTTAGTGATACCGTGGGTCAGGGTATTTTTATTGCCGCGAACAATAACAGTGAACAAGTCTTTAATATCGACAGCAGCACGATTAGCAATGTTGGACTCGATGCCCAAGGCGAAGGCGGACAGGGGATTTTTGTCCAAGGTAACCGTTTGGCAGTCCAGGAGTTTCAGATTAATAGTCCCAGGATAACCAATAATGCTGGACAGGGTATTTTTGTTGCCACGAATGGGGATGCAAACGACCTCAGCGTTCAGTCGCGGCAAGAGTTTGGCATCACAGATGCCCAGATTGCCAATAGTACAGGTCAGGGAATTTTTATGAGTGCTAATAACAATGGCTCTCAAAACTTTGAGATTAAAGATAGTACAATTGATGGTACGAAATTGAATGCTATAGACAGTGGTGGTCAAGCTGTTTTTGTCCAAGCTAATAGTATCGCTCAACAAGACTTCACGATTGATAATGTCCAAATCAATGATAGTCAGGGTCAAGGTATTTTTGTCGCGGCGAATGGGGATGAAGAGAATCTAGAACAGCAATCTCAGCAACGGTTTCAGATTAACAATGTTCAGATTAGTAATAGCACTGGGCAGGGGATTTTTATATCCGCGAATAATAATAGCAGACAAGAGTTTGAGATTGAAACCAGTACAATTAGGGGTACTACTCCTACCAGTGGAACTGATGGGGGTCAAGGCATTTTTGTCCAGGGAAATACTGTCGCGGTGCAGGATTATCGGATTAATAATACTACGATTACCGATAATGCTGGTCAAGGTATCTTTTTGCAAACGAATGGCAATGCTCAAACTCTTGCTGATGTTGAGTTGACAATTTTGGACAAAAATGCTATCCCAGGATTTAATGCCGTACTCAATAGCGATCGCACGTTCTGCCTAGCCCTAACTGAGAATACCAGCACGACAGAGTTCCAGCTTCAGCGCAATGATGGCACATTCAAGGTCGTTAATCTCGATAATCTCCCTCAAACTAATACAGGAACCGTTAATTTTGCCCCCACCCTGGAAGACTTTACTAACGTTTCTCAGTGTAATTGAGGGTATTGTAGGGGCGGGTTTAGCCATTTAATTGACGGGTATACCGATAACTGATCAACAAAACCCGCCCTCTGGTCGTTTAGATTTGAGACTATTTTGTCAAGATCAGTTTTGGATCAGAATAAAACTGCGTCAGAACTGATCTAGAAGATCGTCTAGCTTATGAGCCAATATAATAAGTAGCAAGACTCCAGATGCAGTCATCAACCAAATAACTCTGCCTGAAGGAGAAAAGCATACACCCTGATACTTGTCCTCAGCCTTTCACAGAAAGCGCTGAGGTTTTTCGTATGTTGCCACTTTAACGACTGCGGATTGCTTGAATAAATTCGTTTACGGCATCGTACTGATCGGGATAGGCAATGTAGCGTAACAACAGCGCCTTATCTAAATCGGGGAAAAATTGACTACGATTCACTTCTTCATACTCCAAAGCAGTGTCCAGAGAGAATATCCTCATCTGATCAGATTTCCAGAACCAGACTTCAGGCACTCGTCTAGGTTTATACAAATCCCGTCTGTCGATAGTTCCGCTAGTAACGATAATCTCGATCACAATATCAGGCGTTTCCTTATTACTGCCAATGCAGTAAGATTCATCAGGTGTACCGGAGGCATATCCAGGCGATTCCAGCGTAAATCCACCACGCCTGTAAAATCGGATGCGCTTTTCTCTCATGTAAGCTTCTAACAGCAAGCTAAGAGTGCTTTTAATATTTTCATGAAATGCCCCAATCGGAGACATAATTTCCATTACCCCGGATAAGTAAGTCAGCCTGACGCCTTGATTATTCTGTAATTGGGTTTCGATCGCTTTGAACTGTTCCCAGGTAATATCATGCAAAGTCACCAATTTTTCGGCTAATGGTGGCTGGGGTTGTTTGTCTAAAAGGGAGACGTTCATGGCTGTTTCTGGCAAACAAGGTAATTTTAGGTAGGGTAGGCAAGATTTATAATGCTTAAAACGAGTCGTGTTATTGTTTGTTGCCCTTGCCTACCTCAAGGTTACTTAGGATTTATTCTCAGTGTGGCAAGTTCTCAAGCGTACCAATGATCTTGCACCATTTCCAGTAAATCCCGGTTAACCCAACCATCACGCCAATTGCTTCACGCGAAATTGCTGCAACTCCTCTGGACGCATCGCCCCTTTTTCGGTAATAATTGCAGAAATTAACTCTGCTGGCGTGACATCAAATCCTGGATTATAAAACTCAACCCCCGTGGGACAGATCATCGTTTCACCGATTTGATAAATTTCGGAGGGATGGCGTTCTTCAATCGGAATTAAATCCCCTGTGGGTAAGTCAAAATCTACTGTAGATAGGGGGGCGGCGACAAAGAAGGGAATATTATGGGCTTTGGCGAGTAATGCCACACTATAGGTGCCAATTTTATTCGCCGTATCCCCATTTGCCGCAATTCTGTCTGCACCCACCACCACCGCATCAATCAATCCCCGATTCATACAATGGGCTGCCATATTATCGGTAATCAATGTTACCGGGATTCCTTCTTGCACACATTCCCAAGCCGTCAATTTTGCTCCTTGCAACCGGGGACGAGTTTCACACGCATAGATTCTGGCTAACCGATGCTGGCGCCAGGTTGAACGTACAACCCCCAAGGCTGTACCGTAGCCGGCTGTGGCGAGGGAACCCGCATTGCAATAAGTAAGAATACATAATTTTTCTGGAGTAGCAGGCATAGCTGCCAACCCATTATCCCCGATCGCTTTACAGATCTCTAAATCTTCAACCTGAATCCCTTGGGCGGTTACTAACAGTGCCGTTTTTAACTGATCCACCGAACCAATGGTTTCATGGGCAGTTTTCAACATCCGCGCGATCGCCCAAAATAAATTTACCGCCGTCGGGCGCGTCTGGCGCAGGAGTTTGGCTACCTCTTCGAGTTCAGTGACAAACGTCTCGCGATCGTCTGTTTGAATTTCTCGCGCCCCCAAGTACATCCCGTAAGCCGCCGCCACACCAATCGCGGGCGCCCCTCGGACTATCATGGTTCTAATTGCCCGCGCCATATCCTCACAGCACTTAATTTCAACCACTGTATAGTTGTGGGGTAAACGGGTTTGGTCAATCAGTAGCACGCGATCGTCGCGCCAAACGATGGGATACACCGGATTGCTGGGCATGGTTACTTAAGGGCTAATGTGGAAAACTGCATATAGTTTAACTTGCTTTGGTTATTTGTCATTCGTCCTTTGTCCTTTGTCTTTTGTCATTCTCGCTTCCCGAAAAGAAGCAAGCTATGTCCTTTTTCTTTTGTCACCTTGGATACATCCCTTCAGTAACGCCACCTCATAAGTCATAATTTATACTTCATTACATATTTGGCTTTCAACCATGAGCGAATTTTTCGGATCAGGTAAACGATTAAACTCTTGGACAGCTTATTAAATTTATAGTAAAAGAGAATATCCATCATCTCTTGAGTCTCTAGATGGGTCAGATAAGAGACGCCTTCATCAATTTTTTTGTCACTTTCAATTAAATAGCGTTTCATACCAATTTTTTCTGATAGATTCCAGGTTCGGTGAAATTTCTGATAAATTTCTTGTTGATAATCTTGAAAACTGGCTGATTGACCCTTTAAGTACTGCTGAATATGCTTGCCAGCGATTTCGGCACAATGCATGGCATGGCGAATCCCTTCACCGCCCAAAAGGTTCACCATGGATACGGCATCCCCAATGGCAATAATATTATCGCGATAGTAAATATCCCTCAGTCCACTGGAATAGTGCAGCGTTGACCCATGAGTATCGATTATCCTATAGTCTTTGGCTTGTATATGCTCGTGAATCAGTAAATCAATATAATATCGAATCGATTCCGTCTGCTTAATAATTTTATGGTCTAATCGATACGATGCCGCCCCTACCTTTAACCGAGGCTTCTCCATGGGAAATATCCAAGAATAGCCTTTTGGCATCCATTTATGTCCCAAGAAAAACCAGAGGGAATGGGCATATTTATCATAATCATCATCTGAGACTTCAATTAAATATTCAATCCCAGACGGCTTTAAGAACGCAGGTTTCTCGCTTTCCTTCGGATACATAACCGCTCTAGCGGGTCCTGTCGCATCCACTAGCACTTGGGTGGTGACAGTAATGGCTTCCCTCCCTCGCGGCTTCAGTTCAACCCGCGTCTCACCTTCTGTTTGGACATATCTGACATATCGACATCCCAGCCAAACCTCGCCGCCACAAGATTTAATCTGATCAGCCAGGAATTTTTTCAACTTGGCGAAATTTAAGACAGCGCCTAGAGTTTGCGGAGCATCCCAATTTCGGGTTAAATTGGTGGTTACAATCACCAAATTATGCCAAAAACTACCGACAACATCCTCAGGCAAGTCAAATTTTTCTAAGGTTTCTAATGGCGTAGCTGCACTGGAAAAATCATTTTTTTCAAAGGTTTCATGCTGCTCGACCAACAAAACCTGATAACCGGATTTCGCTAACCACCTTGCACATTGTCCCCCGGCTGGACCTGCGCCAACTACAACAACATCGAATTTTCGCATACTATATTAGTAAAGGGTGTCATGATTCCAGTCTCTCATACCAGGTTGCCAGTTTAGTAGTAACCGTTCAATTTTTTTGGCAAAGGGTAAAGAAAACTTGCTTCTTTTCCATTCTGCTCCTTTACCCTGTCCATCTGTTACTGCACTTAAAGAGGATTGGGAATCGGGGGTAAAGACAGGTTACATCCTCGATTATCAGTTGCAACATTACTCCGTCCTGAATGACTAACGTACTCTCTCCTTCTTTTAAGCAGGAGAGAGACGTTTGGACTGCGAAACACAACTGAGTATCAAATAAACCATTCCAGAATTATTTATGAAACCATCTAAACGCGAGCAAATTGCCCAAGCTGCTATGCAACTTTTTATCCAGCATGGCTATAGGGAAACAAGTATGGATCAGGTCGCCGCCGAAGCAGACGTATCTAAGCATACCATTTACAATCATTTTCAATCAAAAGAACGATTATTTATTGAATTGGTGGAACAGTTCATCTGTGAGCCGTTTCAGCCTGAGTTTAATTCTGACCTGTCGGATGAGCCAGCCGTAGGGTTACGAAGATTGGCAGAGGCATTTCTAGCGAAACTGAATAATCCAGAGTACGCGGCGTTTCTACGTTTATTGATTGCCGAATCGGGTCATTTTCCGCACTTAGCACAATTGTTTATCCGCCGGGTTATTGGGGAAGAACGTCATAGTCTGAAGCAGTATTTTGAGTCCCATCCAGACTGGCACATTCGTGATCCGGAGTTGACGGCTTATATTTTTTTGAGTTCTATGTCTTCCTTGGTACTTTTTCAAGAGGTTATGCACGGAAAGTTAATTTTGTCAATCGAACAAGACCGTTTAATTGACCAGTTAGTTGACTTGGTTTTATCGAACTCGGCTGTCCAATTTTTATCACCGCCCTGAGACGAATGGTTTCGGTGATAAGTTTATCATTGGTCAAATTAGCGGTTGAGATTAGGGCGGGTTTCGTTGTTGAGTGTGAGGTTGGTTTACTAATTTAGCAGTTGAGAGTAGGGCGGGTTTCGTTGTTGAGTATGAGGTTGGTTTACTAATTAAATCCCTAAACCCGCCCCTACATCTTTCCCTAAACCCGCCCCTACATCTTCCCCTAAACCCGCCCCTACATCTTTGGCGTGCGATCGCGGGTGAGTTAAACCAGCTTCAGATCTGGATATTCGGCTAATACATCATCTGAGGTTAACGTATCGCCTTCGGCTTGAGGTGTCCAGAGGACTTCAATTGCCAATAAGCGATCGCTTGACACACCACCCATCTGACTCAAGGCTTGACGCAAGTCATCGGAACTATTGATGGTGGGTAATTCCAGCTTCCCTTGCACACCAACTAAAAGGGTGACGATAATGTATTCACCTGGATCTTGAGATTCAACCAAGGCTCCATCCCCTTCAGCAGCTTTACCTTGGCGCAGTTGACCCTGATAATTCGATAAGGTTTCTTCAGCAAATTTACTGCGTTCGGCTAGGGAAAGCTGATTAAATCGGGCTTCAGCGGCGTTTAAAGCAATCTGCTGGGATTGGGTTGCACCATACACCCAATATTCGGGATGACGAAGTAAGGCTAAAGTAGACTCTTGCAGCACTTGCGCTCGTCCTTGAGGTAAATCAGTATTCGCTTGTTGAGCTAACTCGTCAAGTTCATGCTGAAGATTACGCGCACTGGCAAGTAAACCCACTTGCAAGCGTCCCACGGAAACCTTGGGATTGATCGTGTTTGGGATATCATTTCCGCCTCCTTCACCCAGACGACGGAAAGACTGTACCAAGAAATTCGCGATCGCAAAGAAGATCAAAATTCCGAACAGACTCCCCATACCACCGAAGCCGAAGAAGGGTAAGAGGAAAGGAAAGCCAATTCCTCTCCCACCATATCCATAACCGCCACCGGGAGCGCGATACCCCCCACCAGGGCGAGAATAGGTACGACTGGGAGCGCGGAAGGAACCGCCACCAATTCTCCCACCACTACGAGCGGCTAAAGCGTCACTGGCATTTCCCAGGACTAAGGTAAAAATGAGACCAACAACAAGCAGAGACTTTAAAAAGGGTTGGATTTTTGCAAAAGGATGGTTACGCATACGTTAATAAGGATTATTCCAACTTCAGTGATTTTCCCACGGCTACCATGAGTCATCTCCAGCCAAACGGGTATCACTGGTTACACTTTTACTGTACCGCTCCCCTTCATAAGCTGAAACATTCCAAGAGTCGAGATTACCGATTCGTTATTTGTCATTTGTCATTTGTCATTCGTCATTCGTCATTCGTCATTTAGTCGGGGCGGGTTTAGGGATATCTGGGTTAAAACCTTCCCGTTAGCTGTCAAACCCGCCCCTACAACTCCCCCATCTTCCCCATCTTCCCCATCTTCCCCATCTTCCCCATCTCCCCCATCTCCCTCATCTCCCCCATCTCCCCTACCCACCACCGACAATCGTTACCACCTCTAACTGATCCCCATCCTTCATCTGAGTATCTGACCAAAACTGACGGTGAAGAATCTCGCCATTGTACTCAACCGCCACTAAGCGTGGATTTAAGTCAAGCTGTTCTAAAAGCTGAGGCAATTTGGTGTCAGCCGCACAGGTACGGGATTCACCATTCACTTGTAGAGTAATTTGATTACTATTGTTGGTCATGATTGAGGAGTACCAGCTTCAATACGACGCAGGTTTTGTTCTTTGGTCAGTTGAGAGAGAAAATACTGAGTCACCAATGTCGGTTGTTCAGCCTGCATGATTGCACGAACGATCGCGACTCGTTTTGCTCCCGCCCCTAAGACCTCATGAATATTATTCGGATCAATGCCACCGATCGCAAACCAGGGAACTGATGCCTTTTGTGCCGCATACTGCACATAGTCTAACCCCGCCGCCGCTTTGCCCACTTTGGTCGGGGTTTCATAAACAGGTCCTACGCCAATATAATCGGCGCCTTCTGTAATTGCCCGTTGCATTTCGTCAGAATTTGTGGTAGAGCGACCAATAATTCGATGAGGTCCAAGGAGTTTTCGGGCTACAGCAATGGGCATATCCTGCTGTCCTAAATGAACGCCATCGGCATCAATTGCCAGAGCCAAATCCACGCGATCGTTCATAATAAATAATGCCCCGTAATGGTGGCACATCTGGCTCAGTTTCTGGGCTTGAGCGAGTCTGACCAAATCTTCAGCCCCCTTTTCCCGATACTGGACTAATGTCAATCCCCCTTGTAGCGCTGCTTCTACCGTGGGGAAGAGTTGGTCTGAGGGTGAGGTGACTAAATAAAGCTGCGATCGCTTCAGCAGTTGATAGCGGTGGTAGATGAGCAACTGACTTTCTAGGGTATAGACCCGATAGCGCATTTGCTTACAAGCGGCTCCCATACTGGGACTATAAAGCTTACCATATTCTTCGAGTACCCGTAAGGCTTCCTGAACCCGACAAAGATTGGCTTGCAAAACTTGTTGGATATTGGCGCGTTGTTCTTCCTGGGGATGAGAGAGTGCCGTCCCCAAATCACCAGGCGTATCCCGTTCGGCGCGAATATCTCGACTGTGCCAACGGGCAAGTTCTTGGCGCATCTGTTTGCATTCACTCGCCATCTGCACGCTATTTAGACCAAAGCGACACCACTCCTCGATAATCCGTAAACCTTCTCTGGCTCGGTCTAAATTCGCATCTAAAATCCGGCAAACTGCTGGCTCTTGCCCTATCCAACCGTTGTACCCACTCATCGCCAACTGCTCCACATGATTTTTTATCGTAACAGGGTAGTGACTTTAATTGTTGACCGAGTTTTGAGTAACTCATAAACTATTGGGAATTATTTAGATGTTGTAGAACCACTGAACGTTTCGCTCGGTTTCATCCCTCGGTTGAAAACGCGAGGGCTTTCAGCATCACCTTCATGTAAACTCAAAGCATTAGGTTGAGATTCACCGTCCTGAAAAACCTATGCAGAACAAAAAAAGGAGGTCAATCAGACTGGATTACTGCACCCCGATTCACCGTAAAGACGGCTATAGCTATGCATTTTGACCACAAGTGTCCTAGATATGCATAGAAATCAAATTACAGTTTCAAACCCCCCAGGAGATGGTTAAGCCCTACCCAATTCAATGGTTCCACCACCAACCCCTGATCCGATGTAGGATAGGGGCGATCGCAGTGGTTTCTATCGGCTGTCTAACCCTGACTCCTCAAGGTTTACCAAAAGCTGTAGCACAGTTAAGCCCGACTCCCCAGCGACTTGTTGCCCAAAATCAGCAAGACACCCAAGTGTTATTGGTCAACCCCATAACTGGGGATGATATTAATGGTAATGGTAATATGGATTCCCCGTTCAAAACCATTGCCAAAGCCTTAGAAGTCGCGCTACCGAATACCGTAATTGTATTAGCGCCTGGTATCTATAGTTTCCAAACCGGTGAAACCTTTCCCTTAATTTTGCCCGATGGCGTCACGTTGCAAGGGAATCCCCGAACCAGAGGGGAGAATATTATCATCCAAGGGGGGGGACTGTTCGAGAGTCCCACCGCCGCCCAGCAGAATATTACCATTCTGGCAGCAAACCCCGCCACAGTAACCGGTGTGACGATTACTAATCCCAATCCTCAAGGCTATGGGTTATGGATTGAATCCAGTTCCCCCGTAGTCGTGGATAATACATTTACGGAAAATACCAACGCCGGAATTGTGATTAAGGGAAATAGTGCGCCAACCATTCGCAGCAATTACTTTTATAACAATGGTGGTGACGGTATTCTCGTGGCGGGGACATTACAGGCAGATGTGCGGGAAAATGTGTTTATTGACCGGGAAAACGCTACTTTGGAATTAAGTCGCGATCGCGAAGCGCCCCTGCGAAGCGCAGATAGCAACATTCCTTCAACCTCGGCTGAATCCCCCACGAATACGAGTATTCCTGAAACCGAATCAGTATCCGAACCCGTTGAAACTACCGCGAATCCTTCCCCGACTCCCGAAAGTGTTGCCCCCATCATTGAACCCCAGACGACTATCTCCCAGTTAGAAACACTTCCCACGGCGTTTCCCTCAGACTGGAGAAACATCTCCCTATCAGTGGCGAATCCCTCAGGATCAACTGAGACTCAACCCGCCGCCGGAGATCAGACAGGCGAATCCGCCTCAACATCTACCATTTCCGCCGCGTCTTTTCCGGTTCCCGCCAGTCTCCAGTCTCAACCGAACCCAACTAACCCAGCGACACCAGCCGCAACCGTTCCCCAGATCATCGATATTTCCGTTCCCTCGCCCACCGAGACGGCGATACCTGATACATCCACACCAGCCACCTCGACACCTGAAGCCGAGATGGGAGATATCACGGTTAATGCACAAGAGTTCCCCAGCCGGGATTCTATTCCTGTACTCAGTAGCAACAACCAATCCGCCACCCCCCAGGAACCGCCCCTAGAAACCGCACCGGAAGGGCGTTATCGGGTATTAGTCGCCGCCGCAACTGACGATCAGCAAACCTTAGTGCGATCGCTAATTCCTGGAGCATTTCGTACATCTTACAATGGGAAATTAATGATGCAAGTGGGATTATTTAGTAGTCGCGAGAATGCCCAAGAAATTCTGAATTTACTTCAGGAGCAAGGATTAACCGTTACCATAGAAACACTTCAGGACTAGAATCACTGCTGTTTAAAGAAGTCGATAACCCAGATTTAGATCAGTCAATTGTCGGGGCGGGTTTAGGGAAAATTTGTCGGGGCGGGTTTAGGGATTCAATTAGATAGTCACCGATAACGGAAAAACAAAACCCGCCCTCCTCACCGATAACGGAAAAACAAAACCCGCCCTCCTCACCGATAACGGAACAACAAAACCCGCCCTCCTCACCGATAACGGAACAACAAAACCCGCCCTCCTCACCACTAACGGAACAACAAAACCCGCCCTCCTCACCACTAACGGAACAACAAAACCCGCCCTTTTTCACCGATACAGCAGTTTGCTCTGCTATGCGGTACATTATCGATACCCCTAAATCCCCCTTAAAAAGGGGGACTTTTATCTACTGTACTTTATGGAGAGCCAGGACTTACGCAGACACACCACTGATGGAGGTAAAGGTGCGTTACGCTGCGCTAACACACCCTACGAATAGAGGCTGTGCGTAAGTCCTAGAGAGCGCAAAGCGCTGTAAATCAAAAACAAAACCCGCCCTTTTTCACCGATAAACCAAAAACAAAACCCGCCCTGATTAACGTTGTCGGTATTCCCTTTGATTCTTGAAGGCAAAAGTCGGAGTTACCGGGGAGCATCGCAATTTAAATGCATAACAGCTTAGATGGGGTTGACGCAAGGAAACCCAAAATAATTTTAGGCTAAAGCCCTGACTACGAACCCCATTTAATTTCCCCAGCTTAAAGTCATCTAAATCATCGTATTTTTTTCTATAGTTTTATTACTTTCAGCGGAATCAATCACCCCTTGGAGTTAAAATCAATTCCATCACATCAGCTTTCAGGGAAGGGAGTACTGCTATGAAATATACTCGGTTACGCTGGTTTTGGCTTTTTACCATTCTTTCGATCATCCAAGGGATTCTTGGCATGATCACCACGCTAATAATCAGTTCTCCCGCCCTAGCTGAACCGATTACTTCAGCCTCAGATAGCACAGCAACCGTGATTACACCCAACGGGAATCAGTTTGATATTTCTGGGGGGAGTTTGTCGGGAGATAGAGCCAACCTATTTCACAGTTTCCAAGAGTTTGGCTTAAACACAGAGCAAATTGCCAACTTTCTGGCGAATCCTAACCTGCAAAATATTCTGGGGCGAGTAATTGGCGGAAATCCTTCCATGATTAATGGATTAATTCAGGTAACTGGGGGAAGTCCTAATCTATATTTAATGAATCCGGCGGGAATTATTTTTGGCGCCAATGCAAGTTTAAATGTTCCGGCTGATTTTACCGCAACAACGACGACGGCTATTGGATTTGATAATAATTATTGGTTTAATGGGTTTGGTGAAAATAATTATCAGCAGTTAGTGGGGAATCCTAATCAATTTGCATTTGATGTTTCTCCCGGAGGAAGCATTGTTAATGCCGGAAATTTAGCCGTTTCTCCGGGACAGGATTTAACCTTGTTGGGAGGTTCTGTGATTAACACTGGTCAACTGACAGCCTCAGGAGGACAAATTACCGTAGCGGCGGTATCGGGTTCTAATTTGGTGAGAATTTCTCAGGAGGGTCAGTTATTAAGTTTAGAGGTGGAACTTCCCAGGGATGATCAAGAATTACTGCAACCATTTACACCTTTAGATTTAGCCACATTGTTAACGGGGACAGGGGAAAATGGGGAGACAGGGGTTGATGTTACCACAGAGGGAGAGGTACAACTAGCTAATTCTAATTTTCCGATAGAGAACGGTGATGTCGTATCTCAGAATGTGACTGCACAGACAGTCATTCTATCAGCTATTAATAATTTAACATTAGTAGAAAGCCAACTCAATACGACCAATGATTTAACTCTGCTAGCCGGAAATACAGTGTTCGTGCGAGATAGTGTAACGAATCCCTTTTTAGCGCAAGCTGGCGGTAATCTTTATATTCAAGGGAATCATGCCATTGATATTTTGGCGCTCAATCATCCGCAAACACCGTTTGTCAGTGGTGGGAATCTGAGTTTAGTCAGTGATGGTAATATTTCTGGGGATGCTCACTTTAGCAGTGGTGGGCGTTTTTCTGTCCTCAATTTGTCAGGTAAACCAGGAAACTATATTAGTGAGTTTGACCCGATTATTAGCTCAAATGAAGATGTCACATTTGGTGATTATACGGGCGTATCTCTCAAGATTGAGACGAGAGGAAGTATTACAGGTGGAGATATTACAATTACTGGACCCGATACGACTTTAGTGGGGACAGATCCAGATATTCCAATTTTAAGCAGTACCGCCGCTGTTATTTTGCAGGCAGGAAAAACATCCTTAGATAATCCGGTCAATCTTCCGCCAGCAATACCTCCCTTTAATTCCGCAGGTACAACGACAAATACTGGCAGTATTTCAGTCGGAGAAATTAGCACAACGGCTACGAATGATGGCACGATTATCTTATCGGCTACCGGTGATATCAGCACCTTTAATATTCAAACCGGAGAGAGATTAACTAATGATAGTGGGGGTGATATTGAAATTACCAGTAGCGGCGGTTCTATCTCCACAGGTACGATATCGACTGACGGTACTGATACAAGTGATGCGGGTGATATTACCCTGGAGGCGGCTGGCGATATTTCCGTTAAGAATCTTAGCGCCGACACTGAATTTGGCAATGGTGGAAATATTAATGTAACCAGTGGTGGCAAAATTGATATGACATCACAAGGTTCTGTCAGTTCATCGGGTGATAATCAGGCGGGAAATATCACTTTTGTAGCTGATGGTGACATTGAACTTGTTAATATTGGCGGCGGAGATATTTCCATTACCAGTACAGGTGGGAATATAAATATGTTGGCTAGCACTCTCTGTGGTAGTGTTAGTTTCTGCGATATTCGGGGTGGCAATATTACCCTGGAAGCGACAGGTAACATTACTACAGCTGGTATCGCTGCCAATGACAATATTAGCCTCAAAGCAGGTGGAACTATCGACACGAGTGCCTTCTTTACTCTTGGTGGTTTTAGTGAAGGTGGTTTAATTGATGCTTCTTCTGAAAGTGAAAATGGCGGCAATATTACCCTTGAAGCTGGCAGTAATATTATTGCTGGGGATCTAGATGCGAGTGGTTCTCCCGATGGTGGAAATATTACTTTAATTGGCGATGAAATTGACTTTACAGGCGGAGTTGATGGCATTGTATCTGTTATCAGCACAGGCAATTTAAACATTGAACCAGCAACAGCTAATCAAAACATTACTATTGGTACAGCCAGTGACACGGGAGGAGATACTCTGGATTTAACCACTACGGAAATTGCTGGCTGGCAAGATGGTTTTCTGAGAATTAATATAGGGCGTGCTGATGGTACGGGTACGGTAACTCTGTTTGATACAGTGACGAATACAGGTACAACTCCTTTCCAGGATATTGTGATTATTTCTGGAGGTTCAACATTAGTTGGTTCTGATCAAGATACGACGTGGACAATTAACGGTACGGATAGCGGGGATTTATCAGGGTTTAGTAATGGTTTAGGGTTCACCTCTATTGAAAACTTAATCGGTGGAACGGCTGCTGATACGTTCGTTTTCAATAACAACGGAATAATTAGTGGCACAATTGACGGAGGAGGAGGACTTGGGACTGATAGTCTTGATTATTCAAAGGCTGTAAATTCAGTGACTTTGGATTTAGAAACAATAGAAAATGTTGAAGCGTTGATTGGCAATAATGACATTACCCTAGTGGGAGAGAATACACCTAATAGTTGGACGATTACGGGAAATAACAGCGGTACAGTTAATAGTCGTCTAACATTCAGTAATATATTAAACCTCACGGGTGGTAACTCAGATGACACCTTTATCTTTAACACGAGTGATAACTTCAATGGCAATATTAATGGTGCGGCGGGGAGTTTAACCCTTACCGGAGATGAAATTAATCTGGCTGGCAATGTTTCGGGAACAGGTAATTTAACTATTCAACCCTTGACACCGACGCAATCAATTCAAATTGGGGGTACTGATAGTGGAAATACCAGTATTTTAGATATAACGGCAACAGAACTGAGTTTACTGCAAAATGGGTTTAGTGCGATCGCAATTGGAGGAAGCGACAGTAGTGGTTTAATTACAGTGGCGGGCGATGTCACGTTTAATGATTCTGTTACATTCCAAGTGCCTGTTGGTTCGGGTTCTATCAATACTACCGGTGGCACAATAACTGGAGCCGATGACGCTACCCTAATATTACAAGCTAACCAAGATATTATCACTGGTGATATTATTAATCCAGGTCGGGCGATTACTCTCACCAGTACCCTTGGCACTATTGATACTCGTGCGGGAATCATTGATAGCAGTAATGAAACAGGTAATGGCGGAGCAATTGAACTCACGGCTCCTGGTAATATTACCACCAATGATATTGATTCGAGTTCTAGTGGTAATGCTCAAGGGGGAATGATTACCGTAGAAAGTAGTGATGGGGCGATTACAACGAATAATCTCAATAGTTTTGGGGCGAGTGGTGGAGATATCACCATTCGTGCTTTAACGGCAATAACTACAGGTGAAATTAATACCCGTGGCAATAGTAGTGATGGTGGCGATGTCATACTTGACCCCATTGGCGATATTGAAGTAACCTCGATTAATGCTCAAGGCGGTAATAGTGGCACAGGTGGAACTGTTGATATTACGGCGGGGCAATTTTTCCGAGCCACTGGTAGTTTTACTGATAATAATGGAAGAGAGGCGAGTCTTTCTACGGCGGGTAATTTAGGAGGAGGAGAGATTATTATTCGCCATGGTGGAAATGGAGAGACTCCGTTTCAGATTGGTGATGCCAGTGTTAATGGTACAGTTGGAGCAATTACCAGTGGCGATATTACAATTTCTCCCTCTGAATCGTTTTTGTTTACCCATGTTGAGGGCAATATTCAGATTATCAGTGTTGATGAACCCATCACTCCGATAGAACCCCCAATTATTCCGATTGAACCGCCAATTGTTCCAATTGAACCCCCAATTATTCCTATCGACACAACGCCGAATTTTACTGAGCTACCGATTAATCCGGTTGATATTACCCAAGTTCAAGAGGAAGAGGAAAAAGAATCTGTCCCATCTACAGTTGAGCAAGTTATTCCATCCCTAGAGGTTGATGTAATTGCACCGATTGAAGAACGTTTTACTCTAAGGTTTGAAAATTATCTGAATTTAGAGGATACTGCCCTAACAACTCTGATTCAAGCAAGGGCAACGTTACATCAAATTGAACAAGCGACGGGGGTTAAACCGGCTTTGATTTATGCGATTTTTGTGCCAACTTCTGTTCGAGAAGAAGGTTCATTGAATGGGGCAAAATCGGAGTTTTTATTAAAACGCAGAGGGGCGCAGAGGGAAGCGCAGAGGGGCGCAGAGGGGGGTGGCGGTTTTGAGGTAATGGATTTGGCTAATTCAGAGCCTCAAGAGAGTGATCAGTTGGCATTAATTTTGGTTACGGCTGAGGGGGAAACGATGAGTTATTCGGTTCCGGGGGCGACAAGGGGGAAGGTTCTGAAAATGACTCAGGAATTACGCCGTGCGGTGACGGATACTCGTATTCCTCGCCCTTATCTTCCGGCTGCACAGCAATTGTATCAGTGGTTAATTTCTCCGTTGGAAGCGGAGTTAGAACTGCGAGAGATTAATAATTTGGCATTTATTATGGATCAGGGATTGCGTTCCTTACCTATGGCGGTGCTGCATGATGGGAATGGGTTTATTATTGAACGGTATAGTGTTGGTTTTATGCCGAGTCTTTCTCTGACGGATACGCGCTATGTGGATGTGAGAAATCTACAAGTGTTGGCGATGGGGGCGTCGGAATTTACTGACCAAAATCCTTTACCTGCTGTGCCTGTGGAATTAGACGCGATCGCAGATAAACTATGGCAGGGTCAATCCTTCCTTAATTCTCGGTTTACTCCGGATACACTTAAGCAAGCACGGGCGAATCAACCCTTTGGAATTGTTCATTTAGCCACTCATGGGGAGTTTAAACCGGGTAAGCCGGAAAATTCCTACATCCAGTTTTGGAATCAGAGGCTACCTTTGGATCAAATCCGTGAATTGGGATTGAATAATCCTCCTGTTGAATTGATGGTATTAAGTGCTTGTCGCACGGCGTTAGGAGATGAAGAAGCAGAGTTAGGTTTTACAGGATTGGCGATACAAGCTGGGGTGAAATCGGCGTTGGGGAGTCTCTGGTATGTGAGTGATGAGGGGACATTAGGGTTAATGACGGGATTCTATGAACAGTTGAAGCAAGCCCCGATTAAAGCTGAAGCTTTGCGACAGGTACAATTAGCAATGATTCAGGGAAACGTGCGATTAGAAAATGGTCAAATTGTGACGCCGAATGGTACATTTCTGTTACCTCCCCAGTTAGCAGAATTACCGGATCAGGAACTTACCCATCCTTATTATTGGAGTGCATTTACCTTAGTGGGGAGTCCCTGGTAGTCTAACAGGTTTTGGGGGAACTCTTAATAGTGGGTTTAAAGGGTGTGCGATCGCAGGATACTGATATGTGTAGAATAGGGTGTCGGGTGTGGAGAATAACAGCCAAGGAAGAAAAACGATGAACAAAACGGCTATACGGTTTTCCCTACCAATCAGGGGTGGATTTCACGAATTGGCAAGACTAGCTCACCTTTAGTAAATTTTGGGATAAGTTTACACACACTTTAACAAAAAACACCTTAACAAACAGGACGGCGAGTACGAAAATCACGCTTGTACGAAGTGACCAGCGCTACGTTAATTAACCCTCAATTACTAACGTTTCTTTATTCCATCTCATTTTAACTAAACTGGAGATTTCAAAATGCGGATTGCACAAATCGCACCGTTGTGGGAGCGTTTACCTCCCCCAGCTTATGGTGGTACGGAATTAGTGATGAGTTTACTCACTGATGAACTTGTCCGTCGGGGTCATGAGGTAACATTGTTTGCATCCGGTGATTCAGAGACACTGGCAAAACTGGAACCCGGATGTGAAAAAGCCCTGCGTTCTCTCGACGTAACCCATCAAGAATACGCCGTTTATGAACAAATGCAGTTGAGCAAAGTCTTTGAACGAGCCAATCAGTTTGATGTGATTCATGCTCATGTGGATTACCCAGCGCTTCCATACACGAACTTGACAAAAACGCCAGTTGTGCATACAGTTCATGGTACATTTTCGCCATTAGTTGAGCAGATTTTTACCAAGCATCGTCAGCAACATTTTGTCAGTATTTCCAATGCCCAGCAGCGCCCTGAGTTGGGACTGAATTATGTGGCAACGGTTTATAACGCGATCGCACACGAACGGTTTACGTTTTACTCTCAGCCCAAAGAGCCACCCTATCTGGCGTTTGTTGGGCGTATGTCCCCGGAAAAAGGACCCACGTTAGCGATTGAAATTGCCAAGCGTTCCGGATGGCATTTGAAAATGGCGGGTAAGGTTGATCCCAAAGAGCGAGCCTTTTTTGAGGCTGAAGTGGAACCTTTAATTGATGGTAAACAAATTGAGTTTTGGGGTGAAGCCAATCACGAAAAGAAAAATGAATTGATGGGAGGTGCAGTGGCGACGCTATTCCCGATTACCTGGCGTGAACCCTTTGGACTGGTGATGATTGAATCTATGGCATCTGGCACTCCGGTGATTGCTATGGCGTTAGGATCAGCCCCAGAAATTATCGTTCACGGAAAGACAGGGTTCCTCTGTGATACAATTGAGGAGTGCGTGGATGCGATCGCGAAAATACCCCAACTGAATCGACACGCCTGTCGGGAACATGTTGAAACCAACTTCACGGTGAAACGCATGGTTAATGGATATGAAGCCGTCTACAACCAAGTTTTAGCAGAATGGTTTGCTCGCAATGGTCATCTGCATGTCCCCACGCTTCTAGCCAGCTAAGTTTATAGAAGGCAGAAGGCAGAAGGCAGAAGGCAGAAGGCAGAAGGCAGAAGGCAGAAGGCAGAAGGTTTCAAGACATACGTTAAACCTTCTGCACCCGACATCAGACATCAGATAAAATTGAATGAGGTGAATCATGAACCAAACCGTTAATAGACAACCCCTGGCTTTGCTTTCCATGGGTCAGAATGTTGTCGATAAGCCGCGTCAAGGTGGGCAAAATAAACGCCTAACTCCTGTTCATCAGCTTAGCTAAGCGCTGGCAAAACTCGGCTGGCAAATCGATGCATCTTAGCGATCTCTATTGTCGTCGATTGGCGGGTTTAATTAGTACAATTGTGCCAGATGTACAGAACCTCTTGTCGGTTGGGGTATGTTTATCGATTTCCTTACAGTATAAGCGATGGTGAAAGCCCCCGCACTTCAGTCGGGGGATGAAACCGAGCAAGTCGTAAAGACAGCGGGATTTATCCCGCAATAATTCCCTCAAGTGATATAATATAAAAATCAACAAGGAGGGAATGTTCTTGTACGGTTGTCAGCAATTACTATTAAATCCAGATCAAGAGCTAGCCGCCGTTCTAGAGTTTATTTGCACCGAAGCGAATAACTTAATGAACTGCGGTATTTATTATGCTCGTCAAGTCTGGTTTAAGTGTCGGCGGATTATCGGTAAATATGACTTAGAAAAGGAGTACAAAAACAACAAACACTTCCAAGCCCTCTACTCTCAAGCAGCTCAACAAGCGCTAAGAACAGTTAGCGAATCTTTCAAATCGTTTGATGGGTTAATGAAGGCGTTCAGAAAAGAAAAAATAGCGGACAATCCTAGATTACCTAAGTATTTAAAGAAGGGCGGTCTTTCTGTTGTCAGTTATCCCAAACAAGCTTTGAAGATTAAAGATGGTCAAATCAGAATACCGCTAGGAACGCTAGTCAAGACATGGTTCAAGATAGCGGATTTCTTCATTCATAAGCCATCTAATCTTGCCTTCAAAGACATCAAAGAGCTGAGAATCCTTCCCCGCAACGGCTGCTTCTATGCTGAGTTTGTCTACCTCCTGCCTTCTATAACAGCAGATGTAGACTCCTCACGGGTACTAGGAATCGACCCCGGACTCAACAACTGGATGACCTGTGTTTCTAATGTAGGAACCAGCTTCATTGTTGATGGACGTAAACTAAAGAGTCTTAATCAGCTCTACAACAAACGGGTGGCAACCATTAAGGTGGGGAAATCTCAAGGATTTTGGAATGAAGAATTAGCCTCTCTTGCAGAAAGGCGCAATAGGCAAGTAAGAGATGCGGTTAACCAAGCCGCTCGTATCGTTATCAACCATTGCCTCCAACATCGAATTGGAACAGTCGTTTTCGGTTGGAATCGACGCCATAAAAATGGGATTGAGTTAGGGAAAAAGACGAACCAGGAGTTTGTTCAAATTCCTACTGCTCGTCTTAAACATAGGATTGAGCAACTGTGTGAGCAATACGGGATTCAGTTTGTAGAAACTGAAGAAAGCTATACCTCTAAAGCTAGTTTTCTTGACAATGACCCTCTGCCTGTATTCGGCTCCAAGCCGAAAGGGTGGATGCCGAGCGGGAAGCGAGTAAAACGAGGAATGTACCGCACCAAAAACGGAGAATTTGTCAACGCCGATGCTAACGGGGCTGCCAATATCCTCCGCAAAGTAGAGATACAGCTAGGTCTTGATCTAGCCAAGGTCAGTAGGGCGTTTTTGACTGCGCCATCCAGGGTTTTCCTCTGGAACTCTAAGAAGATGAAACGGAGGGACGCGGCTTTAGCCCGTCCCGCAGTATCCTCTTAGAATCCCCTGCGTTTTTAACCAGGGGAGAAGTCAACTACAAACTAGAAAGCTCCGAAGGTAAGTTGATAGAAATTGACAGATTTTTCCCAAGTTCTAAAAAATGTTCATATTGTAAATTGACAAATTGCCGCTAGATATCAGAGAGTGGGATTGCCCCTCCTGTGGCACTGATCATGACTGTGACGATAATGCATCATCGAACATCAGAGCAGAAGGTATTCGGATACTCGCTATGAACGGAGGGAACCCCGTTCCTGCTAGTGGATCCTGTGTAAGACTGGATAACCGTAAGGTGAAAGGGCAACGGGCGGTGAAACTATAAGCCCACACTTACTCGTCAGATAAGTGTGGGTAGTTCACGAGAGTTTGCAACTGATAGCTGAGCAACAAAACCCGCCCTTGTTGGGGAATAGGGGAGACAGAGCCTGGAAGATAGGCAGAAGGGGCTTTCGCCTGGGAACGAGAAATAGAGGAACTATGAACGATGTCTGATACAAATACCCTCAACCAAAAAACTGGAACGGATCTGAATATCGTTGAACTCAACGGTAGAACCTTTGCGCCGGCTGAACAAGTGCCAATTCCAGAGTGGCAAGGCACGACAAAAAAACGACTGCAATCTACATTGACGCTCAAAGATAATGATCTATTTTTAATTACCGATCCCCTCGGCAATATTGCTGGATGTCTTGATGATAAATCGGACAAAAGCTTAGGCTTATTTTGTCAAGATACTCGATTTCTCAGTCGCCTAGAGTTACAAATTGAGGGACTCTCTCCGATTTTACTTAGCAGTACAGCCGGACGAGGTTTTGCCCTTTCGGTTCTCTGTGCGAATCCTTATGTTGAGGGGCGTATTCAGGCGGAAACGATCGGCATTCAACGCGATATTGTACTACAGGGTGGACTATTTGAAGACCTGAAGATTACCAACTACAGCACCCAACCCGTTAGCTTTGACCTAAGTTTAAGTTTTGATGCCGATTTTGCGGATTTATTCCAAATTCGCGGTTATGTGCGTCAGCAGGTGGGGACGCTAATGCGACGGGTTATACCTCCAGGGGACAATGCCTTAAACCCAGATGTGCAGTCTTTGGTTGAGGCAACGGGCGAACTCACCTTAGCCTATCAGGGATTGGATCAGGTGTTGATGGAGTCTCGAATTCAGTTTTATCACCGTCAGCCTGATGAATTTAGGGGATATACGGCAATTTGGCGGTTGAACTTGAAATCTCACGAAACCCAGCAATTTGGGTATCGCGTACAGCCATTCGTTGACAATAGTCCAGCTTCTGTGGTAGAAGCGCCGACAACTCTAAAACAAGCGATCGCGGCGGAGGCGATGGAGGAGAGCGATTGGCGAGAGGGTGTGACTCGGATTCGCACGGATAATCGAGCCTTAAACCAGATTATTGAACGCGCTGAACAGGATATCTATCTTTTAGGTCAAACCTTTGGCAAGGGTAAGATTCTCTGTGCTGGGATTCCTTGGTTTTCTACGTTATTTGGACGGGATTCTTTGATTGCTGCATACCAAACGCTGATTCTCGATCCGGGGATTGCTCGCCAAACCTTGATTACCCTGGCTGAGTATCAGGGTAAGGTTGAGGACAAGTGGCGGGAAGAAGAACCGGGTAAGATTCTGCACGAGTTGCGCCTGGGTGAAATGGCTCGTTGTGGCGAACTCCCCCACAGACCTTACTATGGTACGGTTGATGCTACGCCATTGTGGTTGATGCTCTATGGGGATTATTATGCTTGGACGTATGATCAGGAACTGTTGGATCGGTTGTGGGATAATGCTTTAGCGGCGATGGATTGGATTGATCGCCGTTGTCAGCAGACGGGCTATATTAGCTATGAATGCAAGTCCAAGGGGGGACTCCGGAATCAGGGATGGAAAGACTCAGGAGACTGTATCGTTGATGCCAAAGGGCAGTTAGCGGAAGGGGCGATTACTCTGGCGGAAGTGCAAGGGTATGTTTATGCGGCGAAGATGCGCTTAAGCCAGCTTGCTCGTAGCAAAAAGCAGTTAGATGTGGCAAATCGTTGGTATGAGGAAGCCCAAGACTTGAAAACCCGCTTCAATCGCGACTTTTGGCTCCCCGATCGCGGTTATTGTGCCTTGGCGTTGGATGGTAAGGGCAAGCCTGTGGATAGTATCACCTCTAATCCGGGGCATTGTCTAGGACTAGATATTTTATCAAAAGACAAGGCACACAATGTCGCCGAACGATTGCAAGCGCCGGATATGTTTAGTGGCTGGGGAATTCGCACCTTGAGTAGCTTATCTCCGGCGTATAATCCCATGGGCTATCACCTCGGATCAGTATGGCATCACGATAATGGGATGATTATTGCCGGATTGCGATCGCTAGGATTAGTGGATCAGGCGTTGGAAGTGGCTCAAGGTATTATCGACATGACCACCCAACAACCCTATTATCGTCCACCCGAACTCTTCTGTGGCTATGAACGCACCCCCAATAGCACACCCGTGCGATATCCTGTGGCTTGTTCGCCGCAAGCCTGGGCAACAGGAACGATTTTTCAACTCCTACAGGTGATGGTTAATTTAGTACCCGATACGCCCAGTAATTATCTGCGAATTATTCATCCCACCCTCCCTGAATCCGTCCAGTATTTGTCACTGCAAAACCTAAAAATTGGGCAAACTGTATTAGATTTAGAATTTGAGCGCTCTAGTGGAGCAACTGCCTGTCGAGTTATGCGGAAACGCGGCAATTTACGAGTTGTCATTGAAGTTTGATAGCCAGGGAGTATCTCATGCCAAGTGACGTTCTAACCTGTCTGATGAAAGCGAAACAGCTAAAATAGGTTGTAGGTTGGGTTGACGCAAGGAAACCCAACAAAATATAAGCCTAAAACCTATCCGGAACCCGGAGTTCAAACTCTGGGCTAAAGACATCCTCCGTCGCAGGAAACTCCGCGTCTTTAGTTTGCTACATCTACTATGAACCATGACCAATCAACTATAAACCTGCAACGGTTAGTCATCTCACCCACGCAACGACAAAACCAACAGATTCTCCTCACCGAAAGCCAACAGCATTACCTGGTGCGAGTCTTGCGACTGACTGAAGGCGATCGCTTTATTGCTATGGATGGAGAGGGAAACTGGTGGTTGAGTGAGTTAGCGGCTAACCTGACTGAAGCTACAATTATTGAATCTATTCCGATTCAAACCGAATTACCTTGTGCAATTACCCTAATCGCCGCGATGCCCAAGGGGAGTGGATTTGAGGATATTATCTCCGCTGCAACCGAACTCGGTGTCACTTATATCATACCGATCAAGAGCGATCGCACAATTCTTAATCCCAGTCCCCGCAAACTGGAACGCTGGCGGCGTATCGCCCAAGAAGCCGCTGAACAATCGGAACGTCAAATTGTACCCACAATTCTCGATCCCTTGGACTTTACCTCAGCCATTGAACAAGTTATCGACTCCACCACCCACCGCTATATTTGTGTCGCACGGGGAAACGTTCCTCATCTGTTAAATTGCTTACCTAAGCTGAATGTCACTGACTTAAGCTGGGTTCGTAGTAGGCACTTTAGTGCAAGCGCTAAAGCGCTTACTACAAACTCTAAAGTCAGTGGCATTCTACCTAAGCTAGAGGTTATTGATGGGGAAATTAACTCAACACTCAACACTCAACACTCAACACGCCCGATCATCGCCATTGCTACAGGACCCGAAGGTGGCTGGACTCCCGCAGAAATCGAACAAGCGATCGCGGCTGGATTTCAACCCGTTTCCCTCGGACATAGAATTTTACGCGCTGTTACCGCCCCCCTCATGGCTCTTTCGTTAATTGCTGCTAGTTTAGAAACACAAAAGCGACAATCTTTTACAAATGACAAATGACAAATGACAAATGACAAATGACAAATGACAAATGACAAATGACAAATGACAAATGACAAGATTATGCTTGACCAAGTTACTGATGCCCTTAAACAAAAAGACTACCGCACAGCGGCTCGGTTACTTAAACAGTTAGCCAAGGAAGAACCTAATAACCCGTGGGTGCAACTCTATATCGGACGTTTACACGAAGCCACAGGTAAGCCAGAAGCAGCAGAAACCGCTTACCGCAAGTTACTTAAAAATACAACGCATCCTAAAATTATGACCCAAGCGCGTCAGGGATTGGGGCGTTTAGAAGCCATGGAACAGGAAAAACGCCGCCAAGCCTTAGCCCAAGCCACGGCTGACCCCGAAAATACTCAATTTGGTATTTTAGTCCTCGAACCCATTGAACCCCAAGCCAAACCCACCGCCGCCCAAACCTTGGCGAAGATTATGCAAATCGATCCCTATACCGCCCGCCTACAACTCCCGACACGGGGATGGCGGTTGTATCGAGTTGGACCCATTGGCGAATTAAAATTTTATGCGTCATCCCTCAAGCAGGGTTCAGTTCCTTGTTTTTGGGCAATTTTGGCGGAGATTCAATCCCTCAATGTGTTTAGGGTTCATTATTTTTCCCAAGTCAGTTCTCAGGAAGCTACCGTTGTCTGCGAAAATGATCAAGGTCAACTGGGTTCCCTCCCCTTCCAGTGGTCCCAAGTGAGTCAACTGGTGGAGGGGCGCTTACCTATTTTTGAACAAGTGGTGGATGTTGACGCTCGTGGTAAATTACAGCGTAAGACTCAAACTCAAGACTACGCCCAGTTTTGCGACTTGCATTTACCGACCTTGAAAACTATCCTGCGTTTATGCGATCGCGATTATCAATTTCACCAGGGCATTGAGTTATTCCCCCAGCCAAAGAACCACCCAACTCAGGGAAAATCCCCGTCTCCCCTAAGCCAGACAACCAATCGAATCAACTGGAATAACTTGCGGGATTTTCTCAACCGCCAACTTCCTCAAACCCCTGTTTGGTCAGATTTCACCAATTTTGCTGAAACTGCTCTCGATTACAAAGAAATGCTGACTCGTTTACCCGCTCACATTGACTTGTTTCGCCGTCAAGAAAGCCTCTGGGATTCTGCTTTTGAACTATATAGTGGACTGGTTTTTCTGAAAAATAATTAATGTAGAGACGCGCCATGGCGCGTCTCTACATCGACACCATATAATAAAATTACTTAGGAGCGAGGCGGCTGCACCTGACGTGCCATCTCTAGGAAACTATTCATAGAAGGACCTGGACGCCGCCGACTACTATTGGTTTTGAGTGGCAATAAGTTGTTTGGTGCAAAGGTGAGTCCCGGTTGAGGCTCGGCTTTGCCATTGCTAGCCGCCGCTGGTGTCGCTTGAGGTGCAGCTTTTTGCGGTTTGGCGGCTGGTGCTTGAGCCGCTTTAGCTGCTGGCTTCTTCGCTGCTGGCTTTTTCGCTTCTGCTTCTGGAGCTTTGGTTGCTTGAGCGGGTTCCGGTTTCTTCGCTTCCGGTTCCGATTTGACCGCTCCCGTATCGTCTAGCTCCAAAAAGTAGTCTTTACTTTTTTTTGTTTTCGGAGCTTCTGACGATTTGTCTTTAGATTTTAAAAAACTGAACATTTAGCGATACTCCTGTCTCTTAGAGAGAAAACTTAACAAATTTGCCAAAGAAAGATAGGTCAATAACTATTTTTATTTTACCGTTTGGTGGTACTTTTTCACTAACTCAAATACGGCTTTTGATGACTTGACAGCAATCGATAAGACATCAGGCGATCCCGACTCTTCTGGGATAACGCTGCTCTATACATCACATCCCCGTCAGATTAGAATTATGAGTTTTTAGAGAAATTATTGCAAGGTTTCGCTAAATTTATTTACAAAAATTCACAATCAGCCAAAACACATACTCTACTGGTAGGGAGGGAACGAGAGGGGCTGGGGGTGAGGGCTGTAGCTTAAGTTCAAACATACTACCGCCAGATGGCATCAGCTACCCGACAGACATCGTGCATTTCGGCAACGTCGTGAACCCGGAGAATATCAGATCCTGCCGCAATCGCCGCACAGCAAGCCGCCGCCGTTCCCCAGACTCGTTGCTTGGGGTCAGGTTGGTTAAGAATGTGACCGATAAAACTTTTGCGAGACACACCGACTAAAATAGGCACACCGAGGGAACGAAAAGCAGCAAGTTGTCGCAGCAGTTGTATATTTTGCTCAGCGGTTTTGGCAAACCCAATACCTGGATCAATGATCAGACGCGATCGCACAATTCCCGCGTTGATAGCCACCTGAACTTGACCCTCTAGGAACTCGTAGATTTCGCCGATGAGGTCATGATAATCGGTCAGCTTTTGCATGGTTTTGGGGGTTCCCCGGATATGCATCAAAATGATTGGCACACCCAATTGGGCAACCACAGGAAACATATCCGGGTCAAACGTGCCACCGGAAATATCATTGACAATATCCGCCCCCACCGCTACCCCTGCTTTCGCGACAGAAGCTCTCGTGGTATCCACGGAGATTGGAACGGATAAGGAGGAACGCACCGCCTTGATCACCGGGAGTACACGCTCAAGTTCTACAGTGTCTGAAACCTCCTCAGCCCCTGGTCGGGTTGATTGTCCGCCGATGTCCAGAATATCAACACCCGCCTCGACCAGCCGTTGAGCCTGTGCCAGCGACGCCTCTGGGGTATTAAACTCCCCCCCATCACTAAAACTATCCGGCGTCACATTTAAAACGCCCATGAGATAGGTACGTTCTCCCCAGGGGAATGAATAGTCTCGGATGGTTAGTTGTCTTTTGTCATTTGTCATTTGTCATTTGTCATTTGTCATTTGTCATTCGTCATTCGTCATTCGTCATTTGTCATACTCGCTATTTGTCATACTCGCTCTTGGAGAAGCACACTACGTCATACTCGCGAATCCTCAAGCAAGCAAGCTATGTTATTTATCCGTTTTTTTCGACAAATGAACCATCAACAATGAACCATGACCCCTGAACTACTGATAATTGACAATTCGGGCAAACCCCCCAGGATCAAGACTGGCTCCGCCAACTAGCACCCCATCAATTTCAGATTGCTTCATAATCTGATCAATATTCGCCGACTTGACCGAACCCCCGTACTGAATTGGCACATCGGCAACTTTCAGTTGAGAGCGAATCAAACCCATTATCCGATTGGCTTCTGCGGCTTCACAGGTATCTCCTGTACCAATTGCCCAGATCGGTTCATACGCGATCACGAGTTGCTGCTGATCCACGTCCACCAAACCCTTTTCGAGTTGCTGACTGATGTGAGATTCTGTTTCTCCGTTATCCCGTTGTTGCTTCGTTTCACCGACACAAAGAATCGGAATTAACCCGTGACGCTGGGCGGCGAGGAGGCGCTGGTTCACAGTTTCGTTGGTTTCACCAAAGTACTGACGCCGTTCACTGTGACCGACAACGACATAACGCAAGCCGAGTTCGGTCAACATCGGACCAGAAATTTCCCCGGTGAAAGCGCCTTCATCTGCCCAGTGGATATTCTGCGCCCCTAACTGCACCCGGCTATTGTGCAGATTTTTGGACATCACTCCCAAGTCTGTAAAGGGAACACACAGAACAACTTCCCGCTCTGGGGGCGTTTGCTCCAGCTTGGGCATAAATTCTTGCAAAAACTCAGAGGACTCCCTTTGAGTTTTGAACATTTTCCAGTTACCGGCAATGACTATTTTTCGCACAGCTTAAATAAAATTGTCTCAATCTTGATGCATCCTTCAGTTTATAGCCTTGAGGCGCAATTGACAGACCCAAGTTAGCTGTTTTAGGGCGACAATCCTTGTCTAACTCCTACTGCATCAATGGTCTAGCGATCGCGCTGTGGTAAAGTCCAATGAAGAGTCACCCAACTATAGAAGAGAACCTGTTGGGTAACGCTTACGCTCTACCCAACCTACTATATAGAACTCGCGATCGCGCTGTGGCAAACTATGGGCAGGCGCGTCTGGAGGGGGGTAGGGGCGGATTTTACCGATAACCTTAATTGAGAAAACCGATAACTTGACTAAACTCGCCCTTCTAAGCTGGGGAAGTAGGAGGAATAATGAGAAAAATGTTTGGCTGGGCTTTTGTGGGATTGGCAATTTCTGGCGGTTTTACGTCAGATCTTGCCTTTCAAGCTCAGGAGTATGATTCTATCCCAGTTAGTCAAGCGGCAACTCGTGCTGAGGATACTCCTGGAGGAGGGGAAGTCTGTAAAAACGCCGCTTGCTACCTCTGGGAAACAGAGGACGAGGAACTGATAGATTATTCTTACTTGTCACGAGATGTAGAAAATTTCTCTCCTACCAGAACAGAAGCTTTGATTTTTCCCCCTTCTCAGACGTTACTGACCGATACTTCAAATGTTACCGTCTCAGCATCCATGAATCCTGTATCAGACGAGAGGGAACAGTTCCAGCACGTCATAAACTGGGCAATTGCCCAGCGTCTGCATGAGCAACCAATGACGGATATCATACAGGCGATCGCACACCAATTTGTGGGGACACCCTATAAGGCAGGCTTATTAGACCAATCGTCAGACGAAACCTTGGTGGTAACGCTTCAGGCATTTGACTGTGTGCTATTTGTGGAAACGGTACTCGCGATCGCACGCAGTTTGGCGCAACAGGATTATTCCTATCCCACCTTTGTTAATCATCTTCGCGATCAGCGTTACCAGAATGGTCAACTCAATGGCTATTGTAGCCGTTTGCATTATTTCTCCGCCTGGATTCATGACAACGAGCAACGGGGAACCGTAGCCAATATTACCCAGGCGCTGGGAGGAATCTCGTTAAATAAGCGGCTCAATTTCATGAGTACCCACCGCCACCGTTATCCTCAACTGGTTAATAATCAGGCAAATTACCAGTGTATTTTAGAGATGGAAGATCAGCTTAATGCTGTTCCCTTAAACTATATTCCCACCGATCAGATTCACCACAGCTATAATCGGTTACAATCGGGAGATATTATTGGTGTCGCTACGAATATTGCCGGATTAGATGTCACCCATACCGGATTCATTGATCGCCAGCCAGATGGCAGAATTCGTTTGATTCATGCGTCACCAGCGGGAGAAGTAACAACGTCCCAAGACTTACAGCAGTATGTGGGCAATATCAAGCACGCGATCGGTATTTTAGTCATTCGTCCGAATGATTTGCGTTAGTGAGTGAGCCAACCTCTTCCTAGGATGAATATCAGGAGCCATCACCGGACAAATTTAAACTTTAGCTGATCAGGGGCAACTGTCATTGTTTTGGATATCTGATAACCTTGGGTAAGGTAAATTTTGGCGAGCAAAGGCTTGCTTGGCACGGCGAATCAGATCGGTTTTATAGATAAATTCATCGCGGGCATCCATTGGGTAAGACCGCAGCTTGAACTGAGTACCCCAAATTTGTTCTTGCATGACAACTACAATTGGGAGCTTTAGCTGCGTATATTTGCTACTGTAAGCTGCCTGGTACAGAATCTGGATGACTTGTTCAGCATCTACAGTATGAGCAAAATAAAAATCAGTGAGGACCTGAGCTTCTAGCTGTCCGCTGTTGGCATTGGAGACAGCTTCAGTCCAGGTTTTGTTGTGGGGAATAGTGACAATGTTGTCGTCAGGAGTCTTGAGTCGAATTCCACGCAAACCATAGTCCACCACTTCACCGTAATGATCTTCAATTTGAATGCGATCGCCCACTCGATAAGGAGCTTCAAACAGTGCAACTACTCCTGCAATAATCGAACTCACGTAATCCTTAAAGGCAAATCCCAGGGCAATAGCGATCGTACCTGTCAATGCGAGGAGGTTCTCCTGAGACAAGTTCAGAAACAGATTCAGGAGATAGGAAAACGTTAGGATCAAAATCAGCCCTTTCAAAAAGGGCAAAGATTGTTTGATCAATAATCGAAAGCGGCGGGGAACTCGTTCTGAACTCCAGCTAGTGAGCGACTGAATGACAAATATGCTCCCATAAGCGATCAAAATAACGACGAGAGAACGAAAAATTTTTTGCAGCGTAATATTGGTAAGAACTCGTTGCGGTAAGGTTTCCGATGCCTCGATTTGTGCCAACAACGCCGGCATTGCCTGAACAAAACTGATCATATCAAAACCCGATACACTCATGGTTAATCCTCGCCAACAAAAAAGTTATTATTCGTCAATTCAATCTTCAGCTTGGCATAATGGGCAGCACGTACTGATAGCATGCCATTGCTGCTAGCTAGTACCCCGACTAGCAATAACCCCTGAATTCGAGCTTGGATTTGGCTTTCGGGTTCACCCAAGCTCAGGGCAAGATGGACATGGCTCATCTGCCCATGAATTAGCAACGAATGAAGTAAATAGCGGTCAATCCCCGTTAATGATGGCAAACTAGGCAATGTGGGTTTAGTTTGACGTAAGGTAGAATGGGTTTTGTTGGTTGTCGCTGTCTCGCTCAAGTTCAATTGAGATAAATTACCATCCTCTAGTTGATCGCGCTTGATTCGTAAGCTATTTAGCCATACGCCAAAGGCAATACTACTGACACCAGAGGATTGACTGGCAAGAGTCTTCCAATATGCCTGATCAAGATTATCTTCTGAGTCTTCTATCACTTCTGGTTCAACCATCGTTTTGGCAATCGGGTTTAACCAGGTTTGAATCATCGCTCCATCTAGTTCCGGTAACGGTTTCACCTCGCTAAAATAGGCGCTAATCTGGCACACAAAATCCAGAAAATCCCAAGCCCAATGGTTACATCCTATAACCCAAAAGCAATTGCGATTATGAATGACCATGTCTCGTAAGTATTCAATGCTATTCCAACCCCCAATACAGCGCAGAAAACATTGATCCAGACAGGGAATCATCATCAATGTTTTTCGATCAGCCAGGGAGTTTGCCTCAAGCAGATCGCCACTATCCTTAGGGTTTTTAATATCAATCTGTGGGTAGGCTTGCAGGGCTTGCTGAATTTGTTGAGACATGATTAATGGATCATGAGGGCGCATTCGGCAAGGTAGAGGTGTGAATACCTCTACGGAGGCATTGTGCCAGGTTTGCAGACTATCGCTCAAAATTTTGGCAATGGGTTCTACGGGGCTGCCCAAAATGATCAAACTATTGGCGGCATCCAGGTGATGTTGCCAGTTTTCAACCGCAGCGGTGATCGCCTCTTGCACTGTGGTTTGATAAGCCTGACAACAGGGGAGTGCCTGGATTTTTTGCCACAGTTGAGTCTGAATCCCATCTGACAACTCAACCTCTTCATTCTCGATTGCTACTGATACTTGCGCCTGGGTAAACCACGACTGAAATTTTTGCTGAATTGAGTGAACTAAAGAATGAGTCATCAGGTTTCTCCATCAGAATGCGGCGAGGGTCCCGCGCTTGTACTGAAAGTCAAGCGTCGGAGGAATCGCCGCCAAGATAAGAAAAGGCGAAGCCATCCGCTTTATGAATGGTGGTGAGATATTTGCAGTGAGCATCAAATTGTTTACCTCCATTTTTTGGATACAGGGCAAAAGTTGGCTTGGTTCTAACAGCTATCCGCAGTCCGTCATAGCGCCCTGCATATTTAC
The DNA here is from genome assembly GCF_040222985.1 of Coleofasciculus sp. F4-SAH-05. Taxonomy (NCBI): domain Bacteria; kingdom Bacillati; phylum Cyanobacteriota; class Cyanophyceae; order Coleofasciculales; family Coleofasciculaceae; genus Coleofasciculus; species Coleofasciculus sp. F4-SAH-05. The sequence goes on along the minus strand of NZ_JAVKBY010000250.1, from coordinate 17,103 downwards.
CCTTGGGGATATCTGCCCTAACAATGTCCCCAGTTTTAAAGCCGTGAGACAGCTTAAATCTACCCCGATACTGTTTTGGAAACCCGTATTTGTCTGTTACCACTCGCTGTCTGACCCCATGACCTTTGGCAGTAATCAGCAAAGGGATGTGGGTTAAAAACTGCAATGGTGGTGTTTCTCTCACAAGAGCGGCATCGTGCCAATGGGTTTTAGTGACACCCTGAATGGCTCGGTTGTACTTCGTTTGTCCACCCGTTCCTGTAACAACAGGCAAGCCTAACTTTTTCAAGGCATCAAGCAATGCATATCGGGTCTATCTTGATTTGACACCATCCAGGATTGGGTTCGGGAATAGCGTATTTGAGAATGATCGTGAATGGATATCTACGATACACGGCAGCTTTTCCACTACCGAGTAACCGTCTAGCTTGTCCTGGATGTATTGGGTCAAGTGGCTGTTTGTTGGTATCGATAACGAAAACAAAATTAGACAATTTGTCCTCCGTTAAACGGGTAATGTGAGCCTCGCCAATGCTATTGAAGTTTGTCATGATTGCCACACTTCCTAAACCCAACTCGGATGTTTAATGACAAGCCACAGAGCTATAAACTGGCTCAACGCATTTATAGGTGTGATGGCTTCAATAGCGTAGTCATTTAAGACTCAGGCTGGTCAACTATGGACGTTTTCACGCCCCGCTTCTATCCTTACGGATGAAGCGCGGGTCGTTGACGTGATTCATAAGAAGGCTGTTTCATTAACAAGTTCCCTGTTCCCTTGTCCTCATTTGTGCTAATACAGGGAAAGATACAATTAAGTGTATCACCGATTAAGCCAAGCCCGAATCGCTAGAGTCAAACTATCATACCTAAAATGCAACCTGACTTACAGGGACTCAAAATCACCAAAGGAGAACTCAAACATTTGAGTGGAGTAAGTGTTGATACTGTCCTGAAACCACCGACTCTGCCCAAATTTATCGCGGAGATTACTAAAACCCTTTTGATTATTATCCTGATTAGTTTAACCGGGTTTGTACTTCTCCAGGTTTTTCCGGAACATATTAAGTTGTTAATTGCTATCCCTTCCATTCTTGCCATCACCTTATTCTTCAACGATATTCGCAAAATTGCCATTAGCCGCAAATGCAAGAATTTAATCCGACTATTTGAAGATGTAAACCGATTTAATCGAGTGATTCAAGCCATTAATATTAATGACAAAATTGAAGCCGTTGGTAATCCTGGTGTGGCGTTAACAAATCGCGGACAAGTTATTCAGGCACTTCGGCTAACCCGTGACGATATTATTCGAGCCTTAAAAACTGAACGAATTCTTAGGGAAAATGACAAGTTTATCAAATGCAATTCTGAATTATTTGATAATAATCTCATGGCATTGACAGCTTTACAAGTTAGCGATCAAGCCACGGAACATGGACGTTTACTTAATGAAGCGTTACAGATTGTTGTAGATGTGCGACAGGAAATGAAAGCATTACAAAATCGGCACTTATAAAATAAATTTTGAATTGGTAGACTTTCATCCTGACAACAAACTTTCATCTCTAATTGGCAGCATGAAGTCTGCTTCCAGTCGAATCATCAGAAAAGATTTTGCCGTGGAACTATCAAAAACTTATACTAAGTCGGCATTTTGGTCAGGCTCTTATTATATTGCCTCTACTGGTGGCGCTCCCATTGAGAGAGTCAAAGCTTACATTAAATCCCAAGAAGCATCTCAAGATTAACCCTGAGCCAAGTCGAAGGGTTGATTGCCTTCGTTCCTCCGGCAATCCGCTATCCCTCCCCACCCTCAGCAGATCCTTCGCAGGCTCAGGAGGGTGGGGACTCCCGCGATACGTTGACGAATGACGAATGACGAATGACTAAGACTTTTTGAAAGCATAGCCGAGTAGCCAAAACAAAACTGTAGCAATGAGGGCGACGGCGGTAGGTATAGGCGAATTAGAGACAGTAATCACAACACTGATAATCGCCATGAGTAATAAGAGTACCTGTAGAACTAATATTAGCGGTCGCTTACCGATAAAATTGGGACTCTGAAACGCGGCGGGACTTTTTAATTGTAACCACCAATAAACAAGTTGTAATGACTTATTCACAAATTGATAACTTAAAAGCCCTTGAAGTTTCTTTGCACGTTCTTTTCCTAGAGTCGTAATCATAATATCTCGCAGGATTAAAGCTGCACGAGTAGCAAGATTTGCCAGCACAATTCCGGGAATATCTTTTAAAATGGTTTCTTTACCAATCCGGTATTGATTGCGAAAGAAGTCTTCTTTGGCTTGGGGAGAGAACCTACCAATAGCATCTTTGGCTAATTTACCCGCCGCTAGAGTATTCACCGTTTTCTCAAAATAACCGGGAACGGGTTGATAGTTGGGTGGTTCATCACCAAGTTGAGCCAGCAATCGTTCCACATCATTAGGATCAGTGGGTTTAACCCGCTGGCGATTCCAGGTTAGTTGTTCGCTGATTTCATCTTCAATCACTGTTTCTAAGTCGGTCATTAAAATTGAGCGATGACCTTCTAAAACCAGATCGTCTAAAATAATATGCATCGCTGCATCAGACAGATTTGGATCAGCTAATAAGCGAAGATGGGATTTGAGTTTCTGACGAGTGTTGGTTGTGGTATCGGGGAAACAGTCTTGAACCAGTTGTTCTAAGTATTCATCTTCTGTACATCCTTGTGCTTGGGTTTGTCGCGCCAAAAAAATTGGAAAATTTTGCAGCGATTCACGAGTAACTAAGGCTTCAACAATGCGATTGAGTCCATCCAATCGCCCCCACAACATATCATTGGAACGCCAGGATTTCTTAAAAAATCCGCCAAAAGCTTGTAAGGTATCCCCAGCCAATTTATCATCTAATGTTTTTCCCTTCCCTAACCCTAGCTGAGCATCATCTGGACTAAAGCGAATTGTCTCAATTATATCTTTTTCAGAAAGATTGGTTAAATATTCAAAGGGATAGAGTACCTGATCTAAGTCACAAAACTGTTGGTAACGATTGAGAATATCATCATAATCGTTGAGTTTACTGGTTTGAATTAACCGTTCTGATGCCTGATTAATTTGATGGAGAATGGAGCAAAACAGTTGACTACAGTTGTCCGGATCACTATCCTGGTATTTTTGCTCCGACCAAATACGGTCGAGCAGTGATGGATCATCATCAAGTTGGCGAATTTTTTGCTGGAATTGGGCAATAATACTAGAAATCTGTTTTTGCGGTAACCAGTTACTTTGTTTGTCTTGAAGCTGGTTTAACTCTACTCCTAACTGTTCCGCAGCGGTGGGTAATGTATTAAAAAAGTTGGCGGTAACGAACTCCAGGCGATTTTGGTCTAAGCCAGATGGAGAGAGGTCATTTAAACCATCCGCATCAAAGAAGAAGCGGTGCAAACGCAAAAGACGCTCATAAACTTGCTTGCGCCACTGCTGTTGAAATTCCACATCAGAATTTTCTAAACTTTGCTCCAGTAAACTGTAGAAGGATTCACTAACCTGCGGATGACTTAGTAATGTATCTAAAGTAAAGCGAATAACTTCTAGCAGTTTAAGTTGTCGATTTAACCGACTGACAAGTAATCGCTGCTTATTATATTCAACGATATCGGTTGTTTGCTCAAGCTGCTGAAATAGCTTATCAGTAATATAGAAATGCTTCCTCAACGCATAGTCTATATCCAGATTACGAATATGCTGACTAGCTTGTTGAAGAATTATATCTTTATCTTGACTGTCGGTCGGGCTGGTGATACCTGCAATTAACCGTTGTCCGGTTTTATCTAAAATGACTTTTTTATCAGTCCCTGAAGCCGTGGTTTGCTCTCGATCCATGCGTAAAATCAGGGGGAGGATGCGATCGCGCAAACCAATCAGGCGGCTGCGGAGGTAAATCTCTTCACTAACGGTAATTTTGTGGGAAATACCAGGAGTTGATGGATCGGGTGTTTCCACACTAGCGAGTATGTTGTTATAGCGGCTGATTTTATCGTTTTGGGCTTGGATTAACTCCAAATCGTTGCTAATGCTTTCATACGTCGGGAGTCCAACTAACGCCTCCTGAAGCACATCCCAGGTGCTAGGCTTCGCCATGGCATTAAATTTGGGATTTCTCAACAAGCGATCGGGATTGGGATCAATATAAATCAGCTTGCGATCAATGGGACGGTTAGCGGTGCGAAAATAGATATCTTTAATCGTGTAACTAAATGGTCGATTATCTAACACCCCACCATCAATAAAATGGAGTTGATAACCTTCTGACGGTCGTTGTTTGGGTAAATCACGATTTTCCATTTGCCCCCATCGAATCAGTCGCTGATCAATGTGATTGGCATCTTCCTTTAAGCCAACATTAACCGCTGGAAATGCCACCGGAAAGCATGAGGTAATTCGGCATAGTTTTGCCAGGGATTGATAGGTTTGTTCCGGCGTTCGATTTAAATCCGCTGGGTCACTATCCGGATTAAAGGGTTCGTCACGTCCCTGACGATGCTTGAGGTGAAAAATCTGGCGGTGATTTTTAACTTCAATGACTTGACCTGTATCATCAAATACTTTATAAATTCGTCCCAGGATGTCAGTTCCTGTGACAAATAAATCTAGTTCATTCAACTCAGATACCCACTCTCCATCTGGGGCATCCGTGCGATTATAAATGCCTTTTTCAAACGCTTCGGCTAGGGCAGTTTGATAATAGCCTGCACCATCCAAAACCGACTCCTGTTGGGTTTCCTGGGTTGAGGGTTGATGCATTAATTCGCGGATATTCCCACTCTCACGCCAAATTTGGGCAAATTCTTTAAAGTCAACAATTGTGTCTTTGGTGCTATTGGCAAGAGCGTAACTCAGCAACACGCCATTAATACCGCCGGCTGAGGTTCCGGAGAGGATATCCACAACAATATCCGAATCTGTTAGGGCTTTAATCAGTTTATAGATACCTCGACCCCGTACAGCATTATAGAATTCGCGGCAGATGCCATTCATATAGATGGCGAGAGAAACACCACCATACAGGACAAGTCCTAAGCGATGTTCGCGACGAAATTCAGGTTTTTCGAGGGGGTGACTGGGGTTAGACATCGTGCGATGCTGAATTAAGATAAAACTTAAACGTCTGGCGTAATTGTTGAACACTCATATTCTGTGTCCAATATTCTACCAAAGCGTGACCAAATGCCCAAGCATTGCGATCAGGTGAAGATGAATTGTCCAGCAATAATGACCACAGCGATCGCAAGTCGAATTGCATCTGAGTATCCCCTGCACTCAGCAAGGAGAATAAGTCATACGCCATCTGTAATTTGCCAATGACTAGGGGTAACTGTTCGACGGGAATTTGTTCAGCCAGGGCAAACGCTAACGTGGGAGATCCGGTTGTTAATGTGGATACAAACTGTAGCACAGGACTTTTCAGAAACGCTGCCAACCCCTGAGTCGTTGCCATCTGAAACGTATAGTGGTCAATAATTTTAGCCGCTTCCGCTGTACGGGCTTCTCGGTTTCGCAAAAAGCGGGCAAGACGCAGTTGTTTAGCAGGTGCGATCGCGTCGATTAAGGCGAAGGATAGCGCCTCGATATTCCAAGGGGTGCGCCCGGTTTTCCCATCCGCCGTCACCACAGGTAACACGCGATCGCACCATTCCCCTAAACTTTCGGCGCGATATTCTGTCGCTTCCCGAATCGCTTTTTCTTTGGTAAGTTCACCCCATTGCCAGTCATAAGGAGGTTGCCATTCCCGGATCGGGCGCAGGCGATCGACTTGGGTGACTATTGTAATGGCGGGTAAGTCTTCAATATCTGCTTGGATTTCCTTGAGAAACTCCGCATCAATATGTAGCGCCGGATCGAGGGCGGGGGTTACCAGTAGCAGTAAATCGGCGTTCGTGGCATAATCCAGTACTAAGTCCCGCAAATCGGATCGGTTGACTTGTTCATATCCCGGCGTATCCCACAGCGTCAGCGTTTCTCCAGTTGGAGTTTGCCAGTGGTAATTCTGTATCGTTTCGGTACTGGGTAAGACATCGACTTCGGCTCGTTCTGCCTGAAATAATGTATTAATTAGGCTACTTTTACCCGATCCAGTACGCCCCACCAGCAAAATACTTACAGGCTTTTGTTCAACCGCTTCTACCGGTTCAGCTTGTTCGAGGATATCGCGCAGGGTTTGGGTTTTTACCTGGGGGAGTTGCGGTTTGGGTGGGGAGACGGTAGCTGAACCCGGTGGGGTACTTCCACTATAAAGCGCGATCGCTTGTCGAGATAAATTCTTTAACGCCGCTTCGCGCAGCATCTGTGCCAAATTCATCAACAGTTGCTGGGTAGCTTGGTTACTCGAACGCTTACTCGCTTGTTTGGCTAGCGCCGCCACCGGATTGACTATCCACTGCGCCCAACTCCACGCTTGCCAGAGTTTGCGGGCGGAGGGTTCGAGTTTCTGGTACACTTCGTAGGCTTGCAATCCCTGTCCCACTGTCACCTGACTTAACGCTGGCGATAACTTCTGCATCCACTGATCTAAGTCATCCACCGTCCCCCGAATCAGCCCATAAGCTTGGGGAATGTAGATATTGAGTAAGGGATATTTCGCCGCCGGCTGATAGATATGGGCGATGGCAATAACAAGTTCCTGACATCGTTGCCAAAAGGTTTGCCAGTCTTCCCAGATGGGCGGATCATCCTGTGCTTTTTTCAGCACCGTTTGCAGGGCGGCTTCGGCGTTTTGAGTCGCCTCATCTGTGGCGGGTAAGGCAGTTGTTTCCTCTGTGGTGGCGTCGAGTTGATCGCTAACCTCCGCTACCGCCGCTTCTACCTGATCGACTGTTGTCCGCGTCCATTTTACTAGCAACCAACGCCAACCCGCGAAGATCAGGATAAAGATACCCCAGATCCAATTAATTCCCCACTCGTGGATTTGCCAACCCGCAGATAAGAGTAAGAAGATAATGATGAACGCGATCGGCATTGCCGATACGATCCACTGCCACCGTTTTAATCGCACCATTGTCTGATACCTGCCACAGAAAAGCCTCCGTTATACCTATCGTAATTGACAACCAATGTAGGGGTTTGGTTACCAAACCTTACTGTTCAGGATTTTCATCCCCTTCCGGAAGCGGTTCGGGAAAATCAGGTGTCTCGTTATTATCAGGGGATGCGGTTGGTGCAGGTGTAGGCTGTTCGCTTAATGTGGCAAGTTGCTTGACTTGATCTTTGTACTCCTGCGGTGCGAGAGAAACTGCTGTGGTAAATAGAGGCTTGGCTTCTGCGGTTTTCCCTTGTTGGCGGAGAATTAGGGCTTTAGCCAATACGGGGCGAAAATCTTGGGGGTTTTCTTCGATCAGTTCATCATAAATGGTGAGGGCTTCGGTAAACCGCTGTTGACTCAGGTAGACTTCTCCTAACAACAATTGGACAGAACTCACATCCACTCTACCCGGTTGAGTCTGATTCTGTTGTCCAGCGTCTTTAATCGTCTCTTGCAATAAACCAATCGCTGCTTCTGGACGGTTTTGCTGAATATACAGAGCGACTAATCCCTGTAAGGCATTGATATCTCCGGGCTGTGAGGCTAAAATTTGACGGTAGGCTTGGGCTGCACCTTCGCGATCGCCAGTTTGTTCTCTGGCTTGAGCGAGCAATACTGCAAATTTGGGTTGGTCGGGATTCAGTTCAGCTAAGGTTTCTAACGGTGCGATCGCGCCTTCAATATCCCTTAACTGTAATTTTGTCTCTAATAGTCCCCGCAACGCGGTTTGATTTTCTGGTTCTCGCTGTAAAACCAGTTCGTACCCTTTCGCTTGTTCTTCGAGTTGCTCTTGCTGTTCGGCAGATAGGCTGGGTTGGGCATTCGGTGTAGCGACAGCAGACGGCTGACTATTGCTCTCGACGACACTCCTCAACAACGGAATCGTTGATATACCTACAAATGCCAGCACAGCTAACACTAGCACGACTATAACCCAAACTCTGCGTTTTTGAGACACAAAAAATTCCTTGAACTCTACTGATCATTATGAACGCCAAGGCGTCTTTTGCGCCAACGGTTGCATTTTTGGGGAGGATATTGCTGGAGTAGATGGAGATGGACAGGACAAGGAAGACAAGGACTAGAAAATACTGGGGCTGAACGCCACAATCGACTGCAATAAATCATCCCAGTTGAGAGTTATTTTTCGGCTAAGTCATTTAACCATTTTGATGCTCCAGCAATGTCAAGAATTTGTCCACATTAAAGGGTTTGAGAATATGATCAATACCTAACCCCCTAATTTTCATTAGATTAATTTGATCGGCACTGGCTGTGAGAAAGACAAATTTAGTGTCAGCCGTGCTAGAATCTTGACGCAATGCCTCTAAAACGCCATAACCATCCAGTTTAGGCATCATCACATCACACAAAATTAAATCCGGATGAAACTCTTTGGCTATTTCCACCCCAGCCTGACCATTGTCTGCTCCGATGGCATCAAATCCTTCAATTTCCAGCAGTTCGATGAGATTATCCCGGATTAAGCTTTCGTCTTCAATCACTAAAATTTTTCTCATGGGAGATCCTCACAGTTTAATTTACATTTTGTCACAATTTTGCTCTGCCTAACTGCCATCCTCAGCGGTGATTTCTGCTATTTTAATCAAGATAATCAAGATGAAACGATATCTGAACGTACTCCAGTTGTTCTGGAGGACTGCCCTTGCCGCTGAACTTGAGTATCGCCTCAACTTTCTGATTGCTGCCTTAAGCAGTCTCGGAAACTTAGTGGGCAGTTTATTTGGGTTATTCTTGTTTTACCGCACGGGCTATACCTTTCAGGGCTGGAGTTGGGAAGAAGCCTTAGTGATTCTGGGGATTTTTACCTTTCTCCAAGGGTTTGCGGCGACACTGCTGAGTCCGAATCTTAATCGCATTGTCCAGCATGTCCAACAGGGTACGCTGGACTTTATCTTACTGAAGCCGATTAGTTCTCAGTTTTGGCTGTCGTCTCGCACCCTGTCGCCTTGGGGATTGCCCGATGTGATTTTTTCTGGAATACTCTTAGCCTATGCAGGTGAACGCCTTAACATTAGTGGGGTTAATTACCTTTTGGGCGCTGTTCCCCTGCTGTTCGGTTTAATCAGCCTTTACAGTCTCTGGTTTATACTGGGAGCCACGAGTATTTGGTTTGTCAAAATTTATAATGTGACTGAAGTGCTGCGCGGGTTGTTGGAAGCAGGGCGTTTCCCGATGGTGGCTTATCCCACCGTTTATCGATTTTTCTTTACGTTTGTTGTTCCTGTGGCGTTCTTAACCACGATACCCGCCGAGGTAATATTAGGTCGCGGTGAGTTCGTCTGGGTGGTGGGTGCGGCGATTCTGGCATTAGGATTACTGTTAGTGTCCGGTGTCTTTTGGCAGTTTGCCCTCCGGTTTTATACCAGTGCGTCGAGTTAACAAGGGGAACAGGCAACAGGCAACAGGCAACAGGCAACAGGCAACAGGCAACAGGCAACAGGCAACAGGCAACAGGAAAAACAATGCGATCGCAATGGGAGTGTTTACTAGAAAATTTAGGCGAATGGCAAGGTTCGTTTACCCGCTTCTCGCCGCAAAGAAAACCGTTGACACCGAGCGAAGTCGAGATGTTGACGGATACACCAACGGTTGTCAGCTTGGAGGGACTTAATCAAAATAAAACGGTACGTCAGGTGATTCGTCGCTATCCCCCGAATCGCGATGTTGAGGAAACAGTCTTAGAATACAGTACCTTAGCCAGAAGTGTGCTATTTTTTGAGACGGACGCATTCTCTCAAGGCTCAATGCAGTGGGGTACTTTTTCCGAGTTTGGGGCTGAATTAGGCTTAATTGCCGGAAATCGCCGCCTACGGTTAGTGCAACTCTACGATAAGGACGCCCAATTGTCTCAGTTAACCTTAATTCGGGAAAAACGCGCCGGAACCGATACCCCAGAACGTCCCCCCCTAACCGTTGATCGATTATTGGGAGAATGGCAAGGCGAAGCAGTCACCCTCTATCCCGACTGGCGATCAGAGACCTATTCCACTAAACTCACGATTGAACGCCCAGACAGTAATCGCCTCGTCCAACACCTAACCTTTGGCGTCGGTGAATCCGTCCGCACCCTAACTTCTAGTGCGAGGATTGATGGCTCCCGTAGAGACGTAGCATGCTACGTCTCTACACAATTGAAAATTAACTCACCACCGACGGTTGTTTATTAAAGAACGCTGCGCGTACTTGTTCCGCCATTTGGGACGGTGTTAACCCTAAATCGCCTTTCGACTCATCAGGTTTAGCATGGTCTACTAACTTATCCGGTACACCAAACCGCTTCACGGGTACCAAAACATTATGATCCGATAACGCTTCCGTCACGGCTGACCCAAAACCGCCCATCAAGCACCCTTCTTCTAAAGTAACCACCTTACCAATGCGCTGGGCTAGGGGCAAAATCAACTCGGTATCCAAAGGCTTGACAAAACGGGCATTAACCACAGTGGCTTCAATTCCGTGTTCGCTCAAAATCTCCGCCGTTTGCATCGCAGGATACACCATGGAACCATAGCCAATCAGCAGGATATCATCGCCATTGCGGAGAATTTCGCCTTTACCGATAGGTAGTTCTTCCCATCCTTCCTCCATTAAGGGAACGCCGTACCCATTCCCCCGTGGATAACGCATGGCAATCGGTCCATCGGTGTAATTCACACCTGTTACCAGCATCCGTTGCAGTTCCGCTTCATCCTTGGGTGCCATGATCACCATGTTGGGAATGCAGCGCAGATAGGCAATATCATACATCCCTTGGTGCGTCGGACCATCGGCACCAACAATCCCGGCGCGATCTAAGCAAAAGAACACGGGTAGGTTTTGGATGCAGACATCGTGAATGATCTGGTCATACGCCCGTTGCAGGAAAGTCGAGTAAATTGCTGCTACAGGTCGCATTCCTTCGCAAGCCAGCCCTGCGGCTAGGGTAACGGCGTGCTGTTCAGCAATTCCCACATCAATGTATTGTTTGGGCAGTTTTTCCTGGAGTTTAGTCAACCCGGTTCCCGTCGCCATGGCTGCGGTAATGCCGATGATTTTGGGATTGTTTTCGGCTAATTTAACCAAGGTGTGGGCAAAGACTTTGGAATAGCCAGGGGGTTTCGGCTTGTTGGAGGGAATCGCTTTGCCAGTGGTTAAATCAAAGGGACTTTGAGCATGATAACCGACTTGGTCTTGTTCTGCGATCGCGTACCCTTTTCCTTTAGTCGTTACCACATGCACTAAGACTGGACCGGAATAGGTATGTGCGGCGTTGAACGTGGTAATCAAGTCTTCTAAATTATGACCATCTACCGGTCCCATGTAGGTGAAGCCCAGTTCTTCCAACACCGCCCCAACTTTGGGTACAGCTAACCGCTTCATCCCCTCTTTCACCCGTTGTAATTCGGGAGTCAAGGATTCCCCGAACAAGGGAAAATGCTTGAACTGTTCCTCTAAATTATCCGCCAGGAACTGCATCGGCTTACTCAGGCGTACCCGGTTCAAAGACCGGGAAATCGCGCCCACGTTGGGCGAAATGGACATTTCATTATCATTCAGTACCACCAACAGCCGGGTATGGGGTAAATGTCCAGCATGGTTAATCGCTTCTAATGCCATACCCCCGGTTAATGCCCCATCACCAATCACCGCTACAGTCTTGAAGTTTTCCCCTTTCGCATCACGCGCCAGCGCCATTCCCAAGGCGGCTGAAATACTGGTAGACGCATGACCCGCACCGAAGTGATCAAACTTATTCTCACAACGCTTTATGTAACCAGCCACCCCGTCCTTTTGGCGTAGGGTGTGGAAGTGATTATAGCGTCCCGTAATCATCTTATGGGGATAGGCTTGGTGACCGACATCCCAAATCACCTTATCCCGATCCAAGTCGAGCGTCTGATACAATCCCAAAGTCAGTTCGACAACCCCTAACCCTGGACCTAAATGACCACCGCTTTTGGCTACTGTTTGCAGATGCCGTTCCCGAATTTGACGGGCAATTTCTTCCAGTTGACGGATCGACAAACCGTGTAGCTGGTTCGGATGGGTAATTTCGCTGATATGCATACCGCCGTAATCTTCTTTAAATCGCTACTGGATATTATTCGTCTGTTTGATAGTGTGACGTCCTCCTACACCGACCCTACGGGTACGGTTGTAGGCTTCCTTTGTCGTCGTTTCAGAACGACGCTTCCGGCGTTTTATAGTGGGGAATACGCCCATCCCCACTTTTTGCTTATCGCAAGAGAAACTGTAGTTAGGGAATTTAGTTTTTGCTGTCAATTTACCAGCTTTTACAGCTTTGTCAATGAAATACAAAAACAGTTTACCCTTAATATTAGCTTACAACAAGCAAATAAACTGGCGATTCATCCCACGCTCAATCGAAGATTAGAGCGTGGGGAACCTATCGCCGGATAAGCTAAATCCGTGCGGTTATAGCTACCACTCAACCGAACCGTTATCAGTGATTTTAATCACAATAGATTGAAGTTTTACTCATCGAATGTCACCGCTTGGTTGTCCTTAGTTCAACCATTGGACAAATTCCTGATGACGTGTTAAAGCTGAGTGTCTATTGGGGATCTTCTGCCGCGATCGCTCGAGTGCAGCGCCAATTACTGGGAAGTGCACAGGGCCATCCCATCCGGAGAGCTTCGGGACAAATACTGTGTATGGTAAGCTGACAGTCGATGAGCTGGAAGCCTTCCTTGTCTACCTGCTTCATTGCCTGTTTTAGTATCGAATCGTTCTTAAATTCAATGGTCTGGTTACACTGAATGCAAACTAGATGATGGTGATGATTCGGGAACGGTTGATTCAGTTCGTAGTGTTTATGCCCTTCGGCTAACTCCAATTCTCGCAGAATACCCATGCGAGCCATCAACTTGACGCTGCGATAAATTGTAGATAAGCTAATTGGCTCTCCCCGCTTATCCAGCAAATGGAAGAGTTCCTCAGCACTGAGATGGTTCCCTCGGGGCAGATTCTGAAAAACGTGGAGTATCGTTTCTCGCTGCGGCGTCAACCGCCAACCCCGGGAATTAAGTTCAGCTTTCAGCGAAGCGGCTGTATACGGAGGCATAATCACCCTCTCAAAAAAACCCGATTATTGACAATGATAATTACTGCTCCCACCTATTTGCAAGAAAATCTGTTAATTGAAAATTAATGTCAGTCGTCATTTGTCATTCGTCATTCGTCATTCGTCATTGGTTGGCTCCTCTGCTCCCCCAGCTCCCCCAGCTCCCCTAGCTGCCCATCACCTGAAGATCCCCTTTTGCGATCGCAGGAAACTACAATTAAAATAGAGCGGTTTGGATAGCCGAACTCTCCTCTTAAGCCAGATTGCTGTCACTGAAACCAACAGCGCGGATTTTGATATGTCCAAATACGATTCCTATTTAAGATGTTCTTTTTGTGGTAAATCCTCAGAACAGGTTAGTAAATTGATTGCGGGTCCTAGCGTCTACATCTGTGATGAATGTTTGGAACTGTGCAACCAAATTTTAGAGGAAGAACTGCTGACTTCTCACTCAGAAAGCCCGAATTATCCCCCCTTAACGGCTGAACCCCCTTACCAACAACCTGACGATTCTCCCCGTCGCCCCCAATATCACTTGCTCAAGCCCGTTGAAATTAAACAAGCGCTAGACAAGTATGTTATTGGTCAAGACCAAGCCAAAAAAGTCCTCTCCGTTGCGGTTTATAATCATTACAAGCGGCTTAACCTGGCTCAAGATGATTATGACGCTAGTGGACTCGATGACAGCATCACCCTGCAAAAGTCTAACATCCTATTGATTGGTCCAACGGGTTGTGGTAAAACCCTTTTAGCTCAAACTCTCGCCAATCTGTTACAGGTTCCCTTTGCGATCGCGGATGCGACAACGCTAACAGAAGCGGGTTATGTCGGAGATGATGTTGAGAATATCCTGCTGCGACTTTTACAGATGGCTGACTTCAATATAGAAGTCGCCGAGCAAGGTATTGTTTATATTGATGAAATTGATAAAATTACTCGCAAGAGTGAAAAGTCCTCGATGACGCGGGATGTTTCCGGTGAAGGCGTTCAGCAAGCCTTGCTGAAGATTTTAGAAGGAACTGTGGTTAATGTACCGCCACAAGGAGGGCGCAAGCATCCTTATCAAGAGTTCATTCAACTGGATACGAGTAATATTCTATTTATTTGTGGCGGGGCGTTTGTTGGGCTAGAGCAAATTATTGAGCAACGTTTAGGGAAACGTTCGGTGGGCTTCATTCAACCCAGTGAGACGCAATCGCCCCAATTGTCTTCCTCGGAATTGTCAAAACACTTAGAACCGGACGACTTGATCAAATTTGGGGTAATTCCGGAAATCATTGGGCGGTTACCAGTGATTACCGCTGTGGAACCCCTAGATGAAGACTCCTTAGTGGCAATCTTAACCCAACCCCGCAACGCCTTAGTAAAACAGTACCAAAAACTGCTGAAAATGGATAACGTGCGCCTCGACTTTCACCCAGAAGCCCTACGTGCGATCGCGCAAGAAGCCTTTCGCCGCAAAACAGGGGCTAGGGCGCTGCGGGGGATTTTAGAAGAGGTGATGTTAGAAGTTATGTACGAGGTTCCCTCGCGCCAAGATATTACCCGTTGCGCCATTACCCGCGAGATGGTGGAAAAGCGATCAGCGGCGGAATTGTTAGTCCATCCCTCTTGGTTACTTAATCCTGAATCGGCATAAGTTTAATCATTCCCTGGGAAAAGCAATCAGTCGTCCGTCATACAAAGAAGCTGACGCTATGATTTAATTTGTTGAGATTAGGGAACAGGGAACAGGGAACAGTAAAGGTTTGAGGGCTATTTACAAAAGTTAATACAGTGCCGTTTTCTTTTATCCGACTACTTATTTCCAAATTTTCTAAACTTGTCCTCCCTATCCCTTAACCCCCTCTGCGCCCTCTGCGTAAACCTCTGCGCCCCTCTGCGTTAAAAAAACATAACTCTGAACCTTCTCCCTTACCCCTACTCCTCAGAAATCCTCAACTCGTGAATATTCCAGAACGCACCCCCTAAAGCCGAATACTCAATCCCCTCGACGCGATCGCGCACAGCCGTCATCGATAGGGGATTCACCAAATAAATAAAAGGTAAGTGTTCTTTAATCAGGCGTTGGGCTTCACCATAAATAGCTTTACGCTTTTCTTCATCTAACTCTTGAGACCCTTTAATATAGAGATCACTGATCCCTTGCTCCCAAGGTGCAACGTCCCACCCCTGAATCTCCGGTTGACCAACCGTTGGTTTTTGATTAAAACTGTGCAATCCACCTTCCGTAGACCAGACATTGGCACTATTATTTGGTTCTAATCCACCACCCGAAAAACCCAGAAGATGACATTCCCAATCTAAGCTATTACTGAGTTGTTCCACCAAAGTACTAAAAGCAATCGGATTAAAATCCACTTGCATACCAACTTTCGCCAAATCTCGTTTAATTTGCGATCCCATGGCTTCGCGCAGTTTATTCCCCGCATTGGTAATTAAAGTGAAACGCACGCGATTCCCTTGATCATCCAGGAGTTGTCCTTCATCGTTATACTGGAAACCCGCGTTTAACAGTAATTCTTTAGCTTTGTCCAGATTATATTCGTAAATTGGCAGTCCCTCTTCTGGAGACAAATAATAAGGACTTTGTACCGGAAGGTTGGAATACTGAGGTTCACCCAATCCCCGAAACGAGTTATCAATCATCGTTCTGCGGTCAATCGCATACGCCACCGCCTGTCTAAATTCCAAGGTATTGAACCAACGGGATTTCATCGGTTCAATTAAGGGTTCGCCGTCTCGACTGCCTTTGTTAAGATTAAATGAAATAAAACTAGAACTTAGCGTGGGACCGCCAACGTAAATGTTAAAGTTACTGCGTTCCTCTTCCCGCTTGAGTAGAGAATAAAAATCCGGTGAGACACTAATCGCATCTAAACCACCAGAACGAAATTGCAAAAAGGCAGTATCCGTAGATTCAACAACTTCCCAGAACAGCCGATTAATATAAGGTTGGGGTTGACCTTGAGATCCTTTACGCCAGTAATAGGGATTGCGGCGAAAGACTAAGCGTTGATTGGTATTGTAAAGATCAAGCTGATAAGGACCATTGACCACAATTTTATCCGGGTCAGTATCCACACCCCAAGTGGTCATAAACTTGGGTCTTCCTTCTTGGTCTTTCTCAGTTATCGTATCCTTAAGGGCGTGGGCGGGTAAAATTGCCAGTCCTGTGGTGCGGAGAAAGGGCGCAAACGGTTCGGGTGTGGTAAATTCAATTCGCCTCTCATCGAGTTTCCGTACAGTGGGAAAGCCGCGTGTTTCGCCAATTCTGAGAATGTCGCGAATATCGGTGGGAATGTCTTCGTTGAGATAGATATCGTTATAGGTAAAGACAATATCATCAACGGTTAAGGGTTCTCCATCAGACCACTTTAATCCCTCTCGCAGGGTAAAAACAATCCGCTGTTGGTTATCGGAGATATCCCAAGACTCAGCCAGAGAGGGTTCAATTTCTCCAGTGATACCATTTTCCGTCACCAGTCCTTCGTAAGTGTAGCCAAAAATATTCGGCGACTCCTGAGAGAGGGCGTAGTTAAAGGTTTTGGGGTCACTGAGAATACTGGTCACCAGTTGGGAACCCTGGGCGGCTTGCGAGGTAAAGAGTGCAGGGTTACAGGCGGACAGTGCGATTGCGACGATACAGGTCAGTAGACTTAGACACCAGCGACGCAGAGGAATGTTTGCCAAGATAGTCACGAATCCGATTCAATGCTTACAACCTAATTGTAGAGACGATAGTAGAGACGCGCCATGGCGCGTCTCTACAACTGTTAGGCTTGAGCCATCTGCATCACAAAGGACAAGTGACGTCCTCCTACACCGACCCTACGGGTACGGTTGTAGGCTTCCTTTGGGGTTCCGTTTCAGAACGACGCTTCCGGCGTTTTATAGTGGGGAATACGCAAGAGCCCACTTCTTGCTTATTGCAAGAGAAACTGTAGTTA
>NZ_JAVKBY010000013.1:0-17738 GCF_040222985.1 Coleofasciculus sp. F4-SAH-05 | reverse complement strand
AGTTGCCTCTAAGAAGGCAACTTGTTCAGGAGAAGGTTGGAGCTTTACAACTATTGTGAGAACTTGTTTCATGGCTAAACTATACCACTACATGGGATAGAGATTGAAAATACTTCGGGGATTGACCCCTCGCATTTTCCGTTATCCCCCTACCCCTTACTTCGTTGAAGGGGTAGCCCCTCGCGATTCGGGTGGCAAAAAAAGCAACAGCTTCTGTGCCTGAGAACGAACTGCTCAAGTATTTGCGCCATGCTGCGCTAATCTTTCCAGAAGCGCTGGACAATCTTGCTCCAAAGGCTTTTCGGTTGATCTACACTGGCAACTTTTTCAGAAGTTATCTGCGGTTGGGATTTACGGTTCGCTCTTTTAGCTCCTGCTGCGTCGGAGATAGGAGATCGATCGCTTTGTGGGAGAGGATGAACCAAAAAAGCATAGTCTTCCACAATCTTGTTGCCAATGAGATGCTCTTGAATAATGCGTTCGATCACCTCTGGCGTCGCGTTACGATACCAAACACCATCCGGGTAAATCACCAGAATTGGACCACTCGCACAGACGCGCAGACAGTTAGCTTTGGTACGGAAGATGCAGCTTGGTCGCTCCTGAGTGGGTTGATCCAGCTTAAGCTGTTTCAGACGAGTTTTTAAGTAGTCCCAGGAATCAAGACCCGCTTGTTTAGAGCAGCACTTCGGTTTAGTCTGGTCAGCGCATAGCAAAACATGGCGTTGAATTTGATTCAGTCCGAGGCTATTTACATTTTTGGCTAACAGCGTTTTGTCTGAGGCTCTATTCATCTTGCTCGTCTTACCCACTAAAAATTCCCACTATCCTCCACTATCCTGTAGGGTAACGCTTCACTACATCTCTTGAGGCTCCCAGACGCGCCATGGCGCGTCTCTACTCCCCGACACCCGACACCCGACACCCCAAATCCTAAACCCCCATCCTTTAGTTCGGGAACCCGTACCCGGAAATTGATTGCAGTTTCATGCCTAAGTTGAGTAAATTAGCACTCAGAAGCAGAGAGTGCTAATCACTCGACAGCAGAAAGTGCAAAGTAAGACTAAACTACGCTAATTAGGAGGGAATTCAATGGCAGCCGTATCTCTGAGTGTTTCTACAGTCAAGCCATTAGGCGATCGCGTTTTTGTCAAGGTCAGTGCCGCTGAAGAAAAAACTGCAGGTGGCATCTTGTTACCCGACAACGCTAAGGAGAAGCCTCAAATCGGGGAAATTGTCGCCACCGGTCCTGGTAAGCGCAACGATGATGGCTCTCGCTCGGAACTGGAAGTCAAAATTGGCGATAAAGTTCTCTACTCCAAGTATGCCGGTACTGATATCAAGCTAGGCAACGAAGAGTATGTTCTGCTTTCAGAAAAAGACATCCTCGCTGTCGTTTCTTAATCGTGATCCCTAAACGTTCAGGAGTATACAAGCCAGTTCTCTGGCAACTCTCCTGAATGATGAAATCATAACAATTAGTAACAATCCACAGTTCAACTCTCAGACTCAACATCACTGAAATCTATGGCTAAGCGCATCATTTACAACGAAAATGCTCGTCGCGCCCTGGAAAAGGGTATGGATATTCTGGCAGAAGCCGTTGCCGTTACCCTCGGTCCA
Source organism: Coleofasciculus sp. F4-SAH-05 (assembly GCF_040222985.1). Lineage (NCBI taxonomy): Bacteria > Bacillati > Cyanobacteriota > Cyanophyceae > Coleofasciculales > Coleofasciculaceae > Coleofasciculus > Coleofasciculus sp. F4-SAH-05. The sequence goes on along the minus strand of NZ_JAVKBY010000013.1, from coordinate 16,115 downwards.
AAAGGTCGCAACGTGGTTCTGGAGAAAAAGTTTGGCGCTCCTCAAATTGTCAATGACGGGGTGACCATTGCTAAAGAAATCGAATTAGAAGACCACGTTGAAAACACGGGTGTTGCCCTGATTCGTCAAGCTGCGTCTAAGACTAATGATGCAGCGGGTGACGGTACTACAACCGCTACCGTGCTGGCTCATGCCATGGTTAAAGAAGGCTTGCGGAACGTGGCGGCTGGTGCGAATGCCATCGCCTTGAAGCGGGGGATTGACAAAGCCATTGTTTTCTTGGTGGACAAGATTGCCGAAAATGCCCGTCCTGTTGAAGATTCTAAAGCCATTGCTCAAGTTGGTTCCATCTCTGCCGGTAACGACGAAGAAGTTGGCTCGATGATTGCCCAAGCCATGGATAAGGTGGGCAAAGAAGGCGTGATTTCCTTGGAAGAAGGGAAATCCATGACTACCGAATTAGAAATCACCGAAGGGATGCGCTTTGACAAGGGCTATATTTCGCCCTACTTCGCTACCGACATGGAGCGGATGGAAGCGATTCTGGAAGAACCCTTCATCCTGATCACCGACAAGAAAATCACCCTGGTTCAGGACATAGTACCTGTACTCGAGCAAGTTGCCCGTTCCAGCCGTCCGCTGCTGATTCTGGCTGAAGACATTGAAAAAGAAGCCCTAGCGACTCTGGTGGTCAACCGCCTGCGCGGTGTGCTGAACGTCGCTGCTGTTAAAGCACCGGGTTTTGGCGATCGCCGCAAAGCCATGCTGGAAGATATCGCGGTATTGACAGGTGGTCAGGTAATCACCGAAGACGCAGGTCTGAAGCTGGAAAACACCAAGCTAGAGATGCTGGGTAAGGCACGTCGCATTACCATCAACAAAGACAATACCACGATTGTGGCGGAAGGCAACGAAGCGGGTGTTAAAGCTCGTTGTGAACAAATCCGTCGTCAGATTGAAGAATCTGATTCTTCCTATGACCAGGAAAAACTACAAGAGCGTTTGGCAAAGCTGTCTGGTGGCGTTGCTGTGGTGAAAGTCGGGGCGGCTACCGAAACCGAAATGAAAGACCGCAAGCTGCGCTTAGAAGACGCGATTAACGCGACTAAAGCGGCGGTAGAAGAAGGGATTGTTCCTGGTGGTGGTACGACTCTGGCTCACCTCACCCCGACACTGGAATCTTGGGCAAATGAAAACCTGACCGGTGAAGGTCTGATTGGGGCGATGATTGTGTCCCGTGCCCTAGCCTCACCCCTGAAGCGGATTGCTGAGAATGCGGGTCAAAATGGTGCGGTTATCGCTGAGCGGGTGAAAGAGAAAGACTTCAACGTTGGCTACAACGCAGCGACGAATGAGTTCGTTGATATGTTTGAAGCTGGTATCGTTGACCCCGCTAAGGTGACTCGTTCCGCCCTGCAAAATGCAGCGTCTATCGCGGGTATGGTATTGACTACTGAATGTATTGTGGTTGACAAGCCTGAACCCAAGGAAGGTGCTGGTGCTGGCGCTGGTGCTGGTATGGGCGATTTCGATTACTAATCGCTGACATGGTAGGGGCGATTCATGAATTGCCCCTACGCCCAATTGATTGAGCAAAAATTTTTCTATTTAGTCTCATTATTTCATCTCGTTTCCAGCTTCTAGCTAGAAATTATCTCTTAGCGCCTCTGCTGCTGCTTCAAGAAGGCAAAACACATTAAAAAGCGCTATAGTATTAAGTGGACTATTATTTTAACTTCTGTACTAAATCACTAAATTAACTTAACTAAATTAACTTAACATGGCAAAGAATAACCCAGAACGCTGGCGTATTCGCCTTGCTCAGCTTCGGCATGAGTTGGGGATAGGACAGCGCCGAAATATTGCTATTGCTGAGTTTCAGATTGGAAATGACAGTGGTGAACTCACTGCCGTCAGTGGTCAGGCAATTCGTCCCGGAACTATTAGCTTACCTCAGCAGCCTTTATTTGAAACCTTTGAATTTTCTCCTGGACATTCACGAGCTTATGATAGTGAGTATAAACTTCTTGAGGAATTGGCTTCTCGATATGCCCAAACTCCAGAGATTCAAGGTACTGTCAATCTAGTCACGGAACGACCGCCTTGTGTATCCTGTAGCTACGTCATCGAGCAATTTCGTCAGCGGTTTCCAAACATCGCCCTGAACATCAACGATGTCAATACCGTTTGATTGCTAATTATGGAGAGGATGGGGGGGGAGATAGTATGAGGAAAGACGCATAATGAGTCCCATCTCTCCCCCTATTCTCAAAAACTTGGGATGCAGTGATTAAACTTAAGAGATATTATTGATGCAAGATTGAATCGAGGATATAGATGTGTATTTAGATACAGTTAAACAGCAGCTACAACAACTAGGACTGGTACAGCCAGATGAGTTAGTTGGGTGTACAGCTTCCGAAATCAGTAAACTTGAACAGGAGTTAGGGATTTCTCTACCCAAAGCCTATCAAGAATTTCTCCTGGAGATGGGGCATAGTGCGGGTCAATTCTTGCGCGGATCTGACTGCTTTTTTAAGCATCTCCCCTATTTGAGAGAATGGGCTATAGAGTTATTAGAGGAAAATAATTTCCATAAACCCCTACCCAATGATGCTTTTGTTTTCTTCATGCACCAGGGGTATCAGTTTAGCTTTTTTATCCTTTCTGAAGGGGATGATCCACCGATTTACTCTTACTGTGAAGGTGAAAATAAGATTAAATTTACGAAAAGCAATGCAAAATTTAGTGGATTTATAAAACAAGAAGTTGAGATTCATAAAGAATACCTTTTAGCTTTTTCCAGTCATTGAATGAGTATGTCAGGGAAAGCCTTTTCAGTTGTTCGGCATTTAAACCTTGTAGTGCGATCATCTTGATCGCTACCTATACTGAAATGAAACGTTTAGAATTGATACCAACGGCGAATACTTAGACCTGATTGCTGTGAAAACTGACTCCCTTCTCTACCGAATTTTCAAAACGGCTCCCTCGATTTTTTTTGAACTCATTGGTCAGCCAGACTTTCAAGGATATGAGTTTAAGTCTATCGAAATCAAGCAAACGGCTCACCGTATTGACGGGGTGTTTTTACCGCCCCCAGACCCACCCAATTTACCCGTTTTCTTCGCTGAATTTCAGTTCCAAGATGACCCCTTACTGTACCATCGGCTATTTGCAGAAATTTTCATGTACTTGGAACAAAATCCAACTATAGCCGATTGGCAAGCGGTGGTTCTCTTTCCCCGTCGGAGTTTAGAACCCATCCAAACCCATTTGTATCGGGCATTACTCAATAGCCCACAAGTGCGGCGTTTCTACTTGAATGAATTGAGCAACCAAGAGAACCGACCCTTGAGTCTTGGTCTGCTGCAATTGATTGTAGCTTCCCCCAAGAATGCACCCAACTTGGCAAAGCAGTTACTTGAACAAGCACAAAGCGATCCTGATTTGCCGCCAGGGTTAATAATAGAGTTAATCATCACTACAATGGTTTATAAGTTCCCGCAGTTGACTCGGGAGGAGATTATCGCGATGTTAGAGATTGTTGCTGAGGCTCAACAAACCCGTTTTTATCAAGAAGCGAAAGAAGAAGGTCGTCAAGAAGGTCGTCAAGAAGGTCGTCAAGAAGGTCGCCAAGAAGGAGAGAGAGCAATTATCCTGCGTCTATTAAATCGTCGCCTGGAACAAATTTCCCCTGAGATACAAGTACAAATTGAGGCGTTGACTTTAAAGCAATTAGAAGACCTCGGAGATGCTATGCTAGACTTTTCAACCCCAGATGATTTGCAACAATGGTTGCAAAACTATGTTATTAAACGATTTAAGCCCACATCTAAGTGAGGAATAGGAAAGATGTTCAACCAAAACTTGATAACATTGTAAGCGAGCAAGGGTTGGAGAATTAAACGCATTTAACTGTACACCAACTACGGAAGAACCCCTATTTCCTGATTATCAATAGTTGTGTACGCAAAATCCGTGAAACTCAACGTACTAACTCGATTCCATTCAAAAAGCTGCTCCCTAAAAGCTTGCCATTGACGGTAAACGTCTCGGAATGTAGCATCCTGACTCGCGATTTCTTCATAGAGTTCAAAAGCGGTTTTCCGAGCCGTGTCTAAAATCTCTCGGCTAAAGGGCATTAACTTTGTTCCTCCTAAAAGAAATCGCTCCAAAATTTCACCATTAACGGCATTATATCGAGCTAACGTTTTTAAATTGGCTTCAGCCGCCGCTGTTTGGAAAATGGCTTGATAGTCTGAGGGAAGTTTGTTCCACTCCGCCTGATTTACCAGCACCATGTACGTGGTTCCCGGTTCCCACCATCCTGGATAATAGTAGTAAGGGGCAGCTCTCTGTAGTCCTAGGGTATCATCGTCATAAGGACCAATCCATTCCACCGCATCGATGCTTCCTTCTAACAAAGCAGGTACGATATCTTGACCGGCGATCGTTACAACATTGACACCCAAACGGCTCATAATTTGTCCCCAAGCCCAGGAAGCCGCATTCTCAAGTTCTTTAAATCAGCAACGGTGTTAATTTCTCGCCGAAACCATCCCCCCATTTGTGTGCCTGAATTGCCAGCCGGAAATCCGACGAGATTAAACTCGGAAAAAATCTTTTGCAAGGCGTCTAACCCTTTACCTTTGTAGAGCCAAGCATTTTGCTGTTGAGCGTTTAAACCAAAAGGTAGGGTAGTGCCAAAGGCGAGGGCGGGACTTTTCTGGAAGGAGTAGAACGTATTCGTGTGACAACATTCAACAGTTCCCTTGGACACCGCATCAAATACTTCCAGAGGTGGGGCTAAATCACCACCCGGATAAGGGGTAATCGTAAAGCGTCCCTCCGTCATCGTGCTAACGGAGCGACATAATGTTTCAACACCCTCAAACAAGATTTCAAAATAGCGATCCCAACTTGTTGCCATGCGCCAATTAATGATCGGTTGAGCAGGTTTTGATGGGGGTTGAGGTATTTTTTTACGGCAGGCGTTGAGACTAGCCCCAGCCGCACCGATTGTTGTATACTTTAGAATATTTCGACGTTTCATAACTTATTTATATCGTTTAAATAATGAATCTTAATCATAAATCATGAAAAAACAATCGACGAATGACAAATGACGAATGACAAAAAACACTTTCATTCCCCATGGTGGTTAAATAATGGTCTGGCGATGACCCTGCACCTGGCGTTTAGAGCCTCCCGTGATTGGGAAGCGATGGTTCCTTTCCCAGAACCCTCCTATCAGGAGAAAATTTTTCGCGGCGCTCATAATGTACCGATTTTTGGGATTGTCGCCATTCCCGAACGTGCTAAGGGGACAATTGTGGGAACCTATGGCATTACTGGGGATTTGGATAACCAATGGTATCTAAGACTGCTGGGGCGTGAAGCCTTTGCTCAAGGCTATGCGGTGGTGTTATTTGACTGGCGAGCCCATGGAAAAACAGCTTTGTTGTCACCAACATTAACATCTGATGGTTTGTACGAGGGTGATGATTTTGTCCGGATTGCAGCGCAAGCAAAAGCCATGGGATGTCCCGCCCCATTTTGGTTTACAGGCTACTCACTCGGCGGACAATTAGCGCTTTGGGGGATTAAATCCGCTCAAGCGATCGCTCATTCCGAGGCGGTAGGATTAAATGACTCAGAGATTGGCGGTGGTGCGGTTATTTGTCCGAATCTGGATTCTTACCGTTCTCTGACGTATATGTTACACCATCCATTGGCGCGGTATTTAGAGCAAGCTATCGCCCGAACATTGAAACAACTTGCATGGCGTCTCTATCAGGCTCATCCCCAAGACATCGATCCAGAAGCGGTTGAACGAGCAAACAGTATTTGGGGATTTGATCAGGAGTTAGTAATTAAGCGATTAGGGTTTTCCTCGGTGGACGAGTATTATGATGCCACGAGTGCGCTGTATATTTTACCTCATTTAAACAAACCGACCCTGATTCTTTATGCTGCTGATGATCCGATGTTTGACCCGACAATTATTCCCGACTTGCAAGGAATTTGTGCGGATAATCCAGCGATTGATTTAAGGGTGACAAAACAGGGGGGTCATGTCGGTTATATTAGTTCTCGTGCTTGTCAGCGTGACTATCACGATCCTGACTGCTGGTGGGCGTGGAATCGAGTTTTGGAATGGTGCGATTCGTTCAATTGAGATTATAGACAGATCCCCGACTTCTTGAAGAAGTCGGGGATCTTGCTTAGAGAAGCTACCTGATCAAGGATTTCTCTTCAAGCCATAGCATACAGAACTTTGGAAAAATCACATCTGGCTAAGGCTGAACTTTGAATGTAGAAGTACAGTGAGCCATTTTCTACAAGCCTGATTTGCAATAGCAGTGTGTCAAAAGGGTCTTCTTCGGAACCAAAGCCATAACGGGGGTCATCCTGATAAAAGGAAGTATATCCCCCTATTTGGATATCACAATTTGCTCCACTAAACTTGTATTCCAAGTATCCATAAAATTCTTCATAAAAATCTTCCATTTCATCTTCATCAAATAATTCAGGGAAACGGTCACCGAAATCATAATCATAATGGGAAATAGGTTCATATCCTTTAGCCCATTTAATCGCCGAACACTCAACTGCAAAAGGTTCTGGGGTATGATCATCTTTTTCAGGCAAAAAATCAAAGTTAGTGATAATATTTTCTTTATTTAGATCGATTTCTGGAAAAAAAAGGACGCGAAAGTAATTTTGCTCCAATTTACATTGTGAACTCAGAACACTTTCATAAAAATCATCATTGTTACTAGGAATGTAGAATTGTAAAATACCTTGTTTTGGGAAACCTTCGAGATGGGGTATTTCAGCAAAATTGATTTGTGCCAGTAGAAACAGATATTTACCGTCTGGTGTTTTGGGATACTCAAATCCTTTGGGCAGATAAGGAAACCCTCCTCGACTTTTTTCCTTACCTGGAAATTTACTTTGCCACCAGGTTAGGTTTTCATCAGGGATTAACTTCAGTTCTAGATATGGCTTAATTGTGGCTTCAATGCGATCGCGATAACGTTCTAGAATGGCTGGCATTACTTCCCTGATCAGATAATTTGAGGATTCTGCGTCTAGAGGAGAATTAACAGCAGCCCAAGCCCTGCGCCACATTGGGTCAAGATTCGTCGTTTGATCAATCTGAGTTCCGAGAAGGTTTGCCTCACTCAAATCGACTCCCGTTAAATTAGCACCTTTGAGGTTGGCATTTTCCAAGTTTGCCGATGTCAAGTCAGCATGACTCAAGTTAGCATGACTCAAATCTGTATGGTGAAAATTTGTTTGGCAGAGTTTTGTCGATTGCAGGTTAGCCCCCGCTAGGTTAAATTCTGAAAAATTCTGGCGACTGAGGTCAAGATTTTGTAACTCTAAATCCTCATGGGTTTGGTTGAGAACAGCTATAACCTTGCGCCAACTGGCAGCCATTTGAGTTTGTTCATCAATGATTGCTCCTTTTAGAGTGACTTGATTGAGGGTTACTCCCTGGAAATTTGCTCCTTTTAAGTTGGCATGATTCAGATCGATCTGAGTTAGTTGCGCTTGCTGAAAATTGGCATGACTGAGATCTGAATGGCTAAAGTTTAGTTTGTATAAATAAGTGTTCGCGAAATTCGCCCCTTTGAAACTAATCTGGCTTAAATCCCAAGGTTTGTATTGATGTTCGTAATAGAAGCGAACCCCTTGAAAATTGGCGCGATCGCACTTAGCTCCTTGCAGTTTAATTTTAGCTAGATTAGCCTTTTCTAAATTTGCCCCTTCTAAATTAGCATGAGTCAGATTAGCATCACTGAGATTAGCATGATTTAGATGGGCATGACTGAGGTCTGAGTTGCTCAAATTTAGTCCAGCCAAAGACGTATTCGCGAAATTTGCCCCATTGAAACTAATCTGGCTCAGATTGTAAGTCTGATGGTGTGGATATTTGAATTGATCATAAAAGCGAACCCCTTGAAAATTAGCGCGATCGCACTTAGCCCCTTGCAGTTTAATGGCGGCTAAATTGGCATTTTCTAAATTCGCTTCTTCTAAGTTGGTATTATTTAAATTAGCATTGTTGAGATTGGCGTTGCTTAAATTCGCCTGTTGTAAATTTGTCTGACTTAAATTAGCATTATTGAGGTCAGCATTACTCAAATTCGCCTCTTTCAAATTAGCACCGCTTAGATCGACGAAAGATAGAGTGCTTCGTTGTAGGTTGGTCTGTTGTAAGTTGGCGTTAGTCAATTTAGCCTGATTCAAGTGAGCATTACTCAAGTTAGCTTGAGATAAATTGACCCCAGTTAAATCAGCACGTTGAAAATTAGCATGACTTAGATTGACTCCCGATAAATTAAGTTCTGCAAAGTCAGTTGCCGGATTGAGTCCAATTTCTCTGGCTCGTTGCAGAAAGTTATCAGCACTTTCTTGACGTAGAAGATCAACAATTTCTTGGCGTTCGGTTCGGGTTAATTGACCTTGGTGTTGCGGCTGCGTCGATTGATCGGGATGACTAGATTCATTATCCATTGAACTATTTCGCCGTCTGCGGCGACGTGGAGGTTGTCCTGAATCACTCATGGTGGTTTCGCGATAATACTTTTGTACTATCTAGGATAACGGCGCGGAAATTGAACGTCAAGCTAATTACGTGACATCCTCCTACACCAAATCAAAGATTATGGTGTAGGCTTCCTCAAATCACTTTGAAGATTTCCTGGTTACTCCCTTTTGGGATTTCGCCACTTGCCTAGATTGAGTTGCCTCAACCCCCGGTAGATCGACTGCACAGGCAGTTTCCTTTCCCGCAAGTCCTGCGGTACTAATTTGCTCTATTCCTCGGTTTCTAATTATCTGACCACTAGCAATATCCCTATCGGTTTTGTAGCCGCAGTGAGGGCAATCATGTACCCGGACACTTAGGTTTTTTTTGACTTCACCTTTACATTCAGGACACTCCTGAGAAGTGCCTCTGGCATTAACAACACCAAAAAACTTCCCTCGTTTCCAACACACATATTGGGTAATGGTGCGGAATTGACCAAAACCAGCATCAAGCATCTGCTTGCCCAACATCCCTTTGGCACTAACTCTATAGTCTAAATCTTCCATGAAAACCATATCGCCAGCATCACAAAGGGTGTGAGCTTGTTTGAAATGAAAGTCTTTTCTAATGTTGCCAATGTGGTGGTGAAGTCGAGCAACCTTGAGCCGTTGTTTCTCGTGATTTTTTGACCGCTTCTGTTTCCTAGACAGTCTACGTTGCAGCAATCTAAGCTTGCTTTGTAGTGTCTTAAAAAACTTAGGTGGTTTGACAACAACGCCGTCGCTGGTCGCCAAAAACTTCTCTAGTCCCACATCTACCCCAATTGGGTGTCCGTGAGGTTTTGGGTCAGGGACATTGACATTACATTGAATGTTGATTGACGCATACCATTTATCGGCTTTGCGTATAATTCGCACCTGTTTTACTGTAAACCCAGATGGAATAGGACGGTGCAGGTTGATTGGGATTGTCCCTAGTTTTGGCAGCTTGATATGAAGGTTCGTTACTGGGTTCTCCTTAAATTGAGGGAATAGCAATGACTTAAACTGCCCAACCTTCTTAAACCGAGGAAAGCCAAATTCACGAGATTTAAAGTAGTCCCAAGCTTTATGCAGTTGCTTTATTGCCTGTTGCAGGACTTGAGAGGGAACCTCTTTCAATTTGGGGTATTCCTTCTTAGCCTTTGGCAAATTGTTAAGTTCCCTTAGTTCACCGGGAAATGGGGTATCTGCTGGGATGATATACTCATGCACCAGGGAACATCTATCAATCAAACATTTGCGACTATTGCACCAATCCTTTATTTCCCTCAATGCATAGTTATAGGCACTGCGGCAAGTTTCCATCCACTCAATCAACTGTTGTTCTTGAGAGGTATCTGGATAGATTCGGTAACAATAGTTAAATGTCAGCATACCTCTATTATATAACATTTATTAGTTAGTGGCGTACTATTAAATGTTAATTTTAGGGATATTGAATCCCTAAAATTCACTTGGGGGAGTTGTGTATCCCAACGCTGAATTAAAATTACAGCGTGGGTCTTACAACTCCCCCAAACCCCCTGCTAAGATAATTTCGCGATCGCGGTGTGGTTCAATGACTTTTTTAACGGTTTCAGACATACCATAATTCGTGCGAACAATTTGAGGACAACGCAGACAAGCTGCTTTCCCTTCCTGTTGCCACCATCGACAATCTTGACGAATGCGACAGGGTGGTAAGTCTTTTACCACTGTCGGTAATCCCTCGACAATTTGTTGAATAAGATGGCATTGATGTCCATCAAAATGTTGACATCTCCGTTCCCAGCAAGGAGCAGCGATTCGATAGACTTCGGTTGGATCAACGGGTTCAGATAATGCTAGTAATTCATCCGTTATTGGCTGAGGTTCCCGCAGATATGCTACTTGTGGACTGTCAACAGTGCCACCTACTATACCGAAGACAACGCTACCCTGAGTATCAGGGGGAGAGCTAGGACAGAGTGAAGATTTACTGTCTTTTGGATGTGCCATTTCTGACGGCATTGGTGTTTCCTGACTCAGCTTGGTTATGTCTTTTTTTGAATTATTCATTTTTTTCAATAAATGAGAATTTATTTGAAATTTAACGATGAATTGAAACAAGATGACAACGGGGTTTAATTCTTGGGAGCAAGTGTTTGATTTAGTTAACGATATCGATTCATTTTATTTTTCAACCATTGTCTCAGTAAACCTAAGGTTTTAGTTGGTGGATCGTTAGCTATCTCAGCTTTAGAGTTATTCCCCGCCTGATCATTAACTTGGTCTACAGATATTACACCCGCTGTTTCCGGAGGAGGCATTGGTGCTGTGCCTGTTAAAAAAATACCGTGACTATCGGCACTGGCTATTTCTCGACGCCCTAACGCTCGATCGACGGCTCGCTCAATTGCTTCCCCTAATTCTTTCGTGTCAATTTCAAGGTCAAACTTGAGATCAATTTGTAAGTCTGGAGACAAATAAGTTTGTAATTCTTGTTTTTCTTTCTCATTAACCTGCTCAGAGAGTAAATTATAGGCTATTAACTGTAAATCACCTGTCTCGTTTTTTACCACTTGGCGTAGCACGTCTTTTCCAGGCTGACCATAGTTGAGCGCCTCGTCTAAAGCCGCCATCCGGATTTCTTCAGACTCACTCGTCAAACGTTGTTTAACTCCCTCTAAGCCACCCAGTACGCCAGAATTTAATGGGAAACCTTGTCCACCTAAAACGGCGTCATTGGGATTGGGGTGATTGGAATTAGCTGTCATCGGTTACGATTGTTGTCGGTGTAGTTAGGAAAAGGTGTACAGAACTGGTGTTCTCAAGATAATACTTTTGTACTATTTAGGATAACGACACGGAAATTGAACGTCAAGGCAATTACATAATTTCGCGATCGCATCAGCTCATTACTCTGAACGGCTGAGGGTAAACTGTCCTACATTCCCCGCCGTATCGTACCAATGTCCATCAAAGCGATCGGGTTGAGTTAATCTTCCCGCATGAACTGCATAGTAGCCGTTTCCTGGGGTTTCTTGGATGAAATAAATTAGGGTAATTCCTCGCCCTGTTACTACTTCTCCGTTAAACGTACTGGGATTATTGATATATACATAATGTCCGGTAAAGTTTGTCCACTCTTGACTCAAACAGACGGAATAGGTGCGTCCTAACCGCTGAATTTTCCATGCTGTTTCAGTTTGAAAACTATGAAACATTGATTGTTGTTTTAAAGCTTAATAGGTTATATCATGTCCGGTAGCATCAGTTGTGTATAGTGGTAAAAGCGTAGAAGGGGAAAATGGTAAGGTTTTTGTCCCAATACCTACAGGTAGGATAGACGAACGACACAACCGAACATAATATTATTTAATTTTTTGATCAAAACGTATCTGTAAGTAAAGGGCGACCCGATCAAATTGAGTGGACTTGGGTTGTTCAGTGATGCAAGCGGGTCGCCCCTACAGCGTTTTTTCTGGGATTAGAAGCTTGGGCAGACTTATTGTGAAAAATTAGCGCTGCTAAGCTCCATAATGTTCACCTCTAACTTTCCCCCGAAACACGATGTATTGATAGATGTTGTATGCCAACATAATCGGAATTAGAACACCGATAAAGATGATCATGAACACCAGTGCACTGGGGTCAGCCGCCGCCTCATAAATGGTGATCTGAGTGGGGATAATGTAGGGAAATACAACCAAGGCTAATCCCAGGAATGTCAGTAAAAACAGTAGAATCGTCCAAATTAATGGCGTTCTCTCTTCCTGTCGATTCAGACTTCTCCAGAGTAGCCAAATCAGCGTAATTCCCAGTAGGGGTATGGCAGCAAAGATATACACTTGAGGTTGAGAAAAAAGACGCGATCGCGCATACTCATAAAAGATGGGTGTGGTAATCGTAATTACAATCGCGCCAATTAACGTGGTGATTGCGGCAATTCTGGCGGTTCTGTAATGGGTAGCTTGTAATTCCCCTTCTGTTTTCAAAACCAAATACGTTGAGCCAATTAACACATACCCTTGAATCAAAGTCAACGCCATCAGAACAGATTGCCAAGTTAGCCAATCCCAAGTCCCGCCAATAAAATGACCCGCTTCATCAACCGTAATCCCGGATAGTACAGCACCCAAGGCAAATCCTTGACCCAGTGCGGCGCTAAAACTGCCGACACCAAAGGCTAAATTCCAGAAGAACTTCCGATCCGCTTGTTCACGAAACTCAAACGCTACCGCCCGAAAGATAAACCCAAAAACCATCAATAAAATTGGGATGTACAAGGCAGTTAAAATTGTACCGTAGGCTAAGGGAAATGCCCCAAACAAACCCCCTCCCATAATCACCAGCCAGGTTTCGTTGGCATCCCAAACATTACCCAAACTGGTCATTAAAATACCACGGCGTTCCTCAGTTGAAGAAGTCAGCGATAAAATACCCACCCCTAAATCAAATCCATCTAGCATCACGTAGAGGAAGAGAAACAAGGCTAAAATGGCAAACCAAACTTGGGGAAGAAAATAGGATAATGTTTCCATACAACCTCCTACTGTTGCGTTTCTAGGGGACGTTCATCAGGAAGAAATTGTCCCGGCTTAGTGTTGACTCCTTCTTGGGTTTCAGAACTGGGTAAGGGGAGGTTGAAATTGGGACCTCGGCGGATAATTCGGCTCCCGAAAAACAAAGCGGCACAAAATAACAGGGTATAAACCCCGCTAAAACTGAGTAACGAGGTTAACACATTACTGGCTGGAATATTAGACACGGCATCTACGGTGCGGATTTGTCCATACACCGTCCAGGGTTGTCGTCCCACACAGCGGACAATCCAGCCGGATTCTACCGCAATATAACCGAGGGGTGCGGCAAACATCCAAGCAAACAGAAGCAGACGCTGCTGGGTAATGTTTTCCGGCGACAGCTTACCCCGTAGCCATTGCAGTACACTCACCAGCATTAATCCGGCGAAGAAGAAGCCAATGGCAATCATAATCCGGAAGGAATAGTAGATTAACCCTAACAGATGGGGTCGATCCTCCGGTTTCCACTCCTTCAATCCCAACACGGGTTCCGGCAATTCTTTTTTGAATTCCAGGATATATCCCAACGCATTGGGAACTTTAATTTCCCAATCATTTTCTTCAACGGTTTCATTGGGAAATGCCAGAAGACTCCAATCTGCGGCAACTCCGGCGGGTATGGTTTCCCACTGCGCTTCCATCGCGGCTAATTTTGAAGGCTGATGACGATACACTTGTTCGCCACTTAAATGCCCAATATAGATCTGTAAGGGGGCGACTGCGATCGCAACCGCTAAAACAATTTTTAACGCCTTAGCAAAGAAGGCTGAATGGCGTTTGTTGAGAATGTACCACGCGCTAATCCCACCAATCACAAACAGCGAGGTTTCCAGAGTGCCAAAGAACATGTGTAGGACACTGTTCACCATGAAGGGATTAAAAATTGCCTGAAAATAATCGCTGACAATAAACTTGCCATCGACAAATTCTCCCCCGGCTGGGGTTTGCATCCAGGAATTGGCGGCTAATATCCAGAACGTGGATAAGTTGGCACCGAATGCCACAAGGATAGTTGCAACGTAGTGCATGATTGGATGAACACGCTGCCAACCAAACACCATAATCCCCAAAAACGCCGCTTCTAGCATGAACGCCATCGACGCTTCAAAGCCGAGAATGCTGCCAAAAAAATTACCAACCGCCTCGGAAAACGATGCCCAGTTGGTACCAAACTGAAATTCCATCGGCACACCCGTGGCGACGCCGATGCCAAAGTTGAGGACATACAGCTTTGACCAGAAGCGAGCGTGGTAATAATAATCAGGATTGCGCGTCTTTAGCCATAGTCCTTCCACGATAACCAGGTAAATCCCCATACCTGTGGTGAGAACGGGCCACAGCATGTGAAAAATAGCTGTCACCGCAAATTGCAGGCGTGACAGCACGACGGTATCGGACAAAAATTCCATAACCTTCCGTTACATAAGACCTGAACATGGACTAGAAAACCTTCGTTCGATCAGGCTCATGACCCGATTCGTTATCATGCTAACGCGCTGAAACCGTTACTACGAGAGGTATATCCTCCCCAAGGGCATTCTTTTTTTAGAGGGTAGAACAAGACTCAAGGGCAATGGCACTGAAAATAAGCATTTTTAGATCAACAAGACCTTGATATACCGTAGGGTGGGCAATGCCCACCAGCATACCAGTCAGCGCCATTGAGTTGAGGGCGACCCGAGCCCATTGAGTTGATTGGAGTTGTTCATTAGGCTAAGCGGGTCGCCCCTACAGGATAACCACAGGGTTTCGTTTCATCACCGCGATAGCGTCGGTTCCTGTGCCACATCCCCTAAGTTAAATAGGAATGGCACACTACTATTGGAATCACCACTCATGACCAAAACTTTCGGCATTTGCGCCCCACCTTGTTTCCAGGCTTCGATCGCTTCTTTTTGCAGAACCAGTGGTCCGCCTTGCTCTCTCAGGGTTTCCGCCAACAGTCGTTGGGCTTCGGCTCTACCCTTAGCGCGATTAATGTCCGCTTGGGCTTGTTGTTCGGCTTCCCGGGCAACGTAAACAGCACGTTGCGCCCGTTGTTCAGCGATTTGTTTTTCCTCAACCGCCTTGGAGAACTCAGGGGAGAAGTTTAGGTCAACCACGCTGGTATCCAAGACGATGATGCCATACTTTTCCAACCGTTCATTCAACGCATTATCAAAGTCCTGCTTCAGTTCAGTCCGTTTGGTGATGGCTTCTTCTACCGTTCGCCGAGCCGCTGCAACTTTGAACGATTCCTGAGTTTGAGGGGCGATAATTTTCGAGACGATATTCTGTAATGTGCCTTGTGTCCGTCGGATCGTAACCACCTGTGTGGGATCAAGGCGGAAGTTAATCGCGAAGCTAGCCGAGAGATCCTGAAGATCCTTGGTAGAACTCTGGGCGGGAACTTCAAATTTTTGCACGGTCACATCATAGACGTCCACCACTGAAATTAAGGGGGGCTTGATGTGGATTCCCTCTAGTAAGGCTCCATCTCTGGCTTTACCCAAGATGCTGATCACCCCAGCTTGACCTGGGTTGATGATCACAAAGGAGCTAAAGCTAAGGAGAATCAAGGCTGCTGCGATAATCCCTCCCACTAAAGCTTGCCAATTCTGTGAATTCTGATACTTCAACGTTTACTCTCCTTACTTAAACGCCATTGGCGACTCTTTACAGCCTACCAATGTTCAGACTCAATTGCGGCGATAACGGGAAGATAGGCAAGCTGGGGGAGTTTGTTCCAGACGTAGCAGGCTACGTCTGGGAGGTGGGGGTGATGGGGTGATGGGGTGAGCTTACTTATGAACTACGACGACTTACTTCGTTGAAGTCGTCGTTTCTGACGTTTCTTCGTCGATGGCTGCTTCATGCTTGGAGCAATCAGTAGAGCTAGGCGACTCCACGTCTAAAGAGGTTCGTTCCAAACCCCTTCCCCAAATCTCATTTACTTGGGCGGCATTAACATCTCTGTCTTCGGTATGACCACAGTCAGGATTAGAG